>JAHQVM010000103.1 GCA_019634365.1 Flavobacteriaceae bacterium
ATCATGGGTATGGACGTGAATTACATTTTCCTTTACATCCCCAAAAATCCAACAAAGCATGTCGTAAAAGTGCACTCCAATGTTGGTAGCAATTCCTCCCGATTTGTTCAATTGTCCTTTCCAAGAAGTGTAATACCAATTACCACGGGATGTTAAATAGGTTAGGTCGATGTCATACACCTTATCCTTTGGACCTTTTTCAATTTTCTCCTTTAAGGCAATAATACTAGGATGAACACGCAACTGAAGTATATTCCAAACACGTTTCCCCATGCTTTTTTCCACTTCCTTTAAGGCGTCTAGATTCCATGGGTTCATCACCAATGGTTTCTCGCAAATGGCATCTGCTCCTTGACGCAATCCGAACCGAATGTGCGAATCGTGCAAATAATTGGGAGTGCAAATGCTCACATAATCGAGGCTCATCTTATTCTCAAACTGATACTTCGAAATGTGTCGGTCGAACCGTTCAAACTCTATAAAAAAATCGGAATTGGGAAAATAACTGTCGATCACGCCAACACTATCGTTGGGATCGAAAGCGGCAACAAGGTTTCCACCCACATCTTTCATTGCCTTCATATGTCGGGGTGCGATATATCCGGAAGCCCCAATCAATGCAAAACTCTTCATAACCTTATTCAATTCTAGTAACTGTATTCTCTTTTAATTCATATTTCTGGTTCGATTCCGGGCATAAGGCCGTATTGGAATCATCGAAATGCAAGCGGTGACCAAATTCACTCACCCAACCTATTTGTTTAGAGGGATTCCCAACCACTAAGGCATATGCGGGAATTTCTTTGGTTACCACAGCACCGGCACCTATCAATGCGAATTCTCCAATAGCGTTACCACAAATAATGGTTGCATTTGCTCCTATAGACGCGCCCTTTTTAACCAAGGTCTCAGCGTACTGTCCTCTTCGATTTACGGCACTTCTCGGGTTAATCACATTGGTAAACACCATGGACGGCCCCAGAAAAACATCATCTTCACAAATAACACCAGTGTATATGGATACATTATTTTGCACCTTCACATTATTACCCAATACAACCTGAGGGGACACTACTACATTCTGTCCTAGGTTGCAGTTTTCTCCCAGTACAGAATCTTGCATGATATGCGAAAAGTGCCAGATCTTGGTTCCTTCCCCTATTGTACAACCTTCATCAATCACCGCGGTAGGATGAGCAAAATAACTCATAAGCAATTCAAGCTTTTCAAAATTGAGTACAAATTTATTGTTTTTATTCAGGCGAAAAAGATTCCTTGTGAAATATTGCCATTAATTCTTTGTAAAGTTCATCAGAAAGGCCCATTTCTTTGGAAGGAGTTGTGTAAATTTTCTTCTTTGCCCGGTTTTTAAAAGAATTTGGAAGTATGTTAGCTAAAAGCTGCCATAATCCCAATTTTTTCAGAATGGATAAAGAAGATCGGTACCGCACTTTCTTCGTTTCATTTTTTTTGGGAAATTCAACTTCACTGAAAGGTGCAATCTCCAAAAAGTCTGTCACAGTTTCTAGTACGATTGGTGAAGAATCCACTAAAGATTCGAATGAAAGGACCAACACATTTTCCTTGAAATAATTCTTGAATTCCAATATTCTTTCGTTGTAAAAGCTCATGGCCAAATGACTGTCCCACTCAAGTTCTCCTTCACGGTATTTCTTCACTTGATCTGAAAGCAAAGCCTCCATTTGTGAATGTTGCCTTAACAAGGCCACATCCATTTTATAATGTGAGAACAGCCTTTCCAAGGGATCCCTTGTTATTATAATGATTTTCGCATTGGGATTGTACGCATGAATGCTCTTTGGGGTTCCTGGAGCATGTAAGTATGAAACGCTTCCTTCTGCCAAGAACTTTTCATCCTTTGTTAAGGAAAACAGTCGCTCATAGTCTGCCTCCTTCTTAATTATGGCTCTGTGCAAAGGTCTAGGGAATTCATTTTTAAAATAGCGTTCCAAACTGAATAACGGACGTTTCTCATACAAGGCCTCAGGAAGGTCATCTGTAAAATAATGAGGTTCCTTTATGGGCGAAACGTAAACCTCAGCATGCTGGGAAAGTATCTCCATGAAAGAGGTCGTGCCAGCTCTCATGGCACCTACAACGAACAAATTTGCCTTTTTATGATCGCTCATCGCAGGAATCTAAGGATTTTATACCAATTAATGAATGGGAATCGATGTGCCAAGCGAACCATAAATAGCTCCTTCCCTTTCATAAACCGTTGTAAAAGGGAATAGATTTCATGACTGTCAGAAGATGCATACTGTCGTGAATATTTAATAAAGGTTATTGCGCCGTAACGTTGCATGAATGCATCGAGATTCCTGCTTTCCTTGGGCGAAATCTTATCACGGACCGTAAGCATGGTCTCCAAATACATTCTGAAATTATGAGGGGCTAAAACATGCTGGGACTGCGAATCTTGTGTATCCTTATTATAAAATGAAAGCGGTTCATTGAAGAATACAATGGAATGATTCACAGCCAATCGAAGCCATAAATCGTGATCCTCATGTTGTTGCATATTGGGATTGAAATATCCAGCATGGGATAAGACAGATTTTCGTAACACACCATTGGATGAATTGATGGGTGGCAGATCTTGAGCAATAACCTCGAAATAATTTATCAACCCCATACTCTCAGCTTTGGGCAATAATGGGTTCACATAGCGCTTGCTATGATCTTGAAATACACGGGTCCGACCCGAAGCGAAAACGGATTCATCTGGATAAGCCTCGAACGCATTTGCCCATTCACTCAAAAAGGAAGGCGCCCACCAGTCATCTGCATCCAAAAGTGCAATCCAATCAAAATTCGCTGCAGTAATCCCTGCATTCCTAGCGATACTAACACCGCTATTGGGAAGCGTAATAAGGGTAATTCTATCATCCTCAAAGGAGTGAATTATCTTTTCAGATTCATCGGTACTACCATCATTAACAACGATTACCTCAAATTCCGTGAAATCCTGTGCCAAAACAGAACTCAAGGTTTTGTAGATATATTCTTGCTTGTTGTAGAGCGGGATAATAACAGAAACCATACATTAAGAATTCACTGCTATTACACTAAAAAAGGGCCTCAATTTTGGGAACAAATATTCGACCGCTCTATATTTTTTGGGATACTTCCCCCTATAAATCAGCGTTTCAACTTTGAAATTCATTTTTTCCAAAAACAAAATCAGCTCCGTTGGTGTATATTCCCGAACGTGCCCCATATGCCCATATTTGCTAACTTTCTCATACTCCTCATAAATTTCACCACTGCAACTGTACGCCTTTCCCCGAAATAAGAAATTTCGTATCCCCACCATGGAGCGAAGGTTGGGTGTTGAAATAAACAGCTTCCCGTTGGGAGTCATAACCCGTTTTATGTCGTTTAGCGCGTCTATTAAATTAGTATTAAGGTGTTCTAATACCTCATTCATAATAACAACATCAAAGGAAGCATTTGGAAATGGTAGTGGTTCGCTTCCAATACTCCCTTTGCTAATCTTTAATTGATTGTTAAGCACACTATTTTCGAAGCGTTCTGGGTCCAGATCAAAACCCGTGACATCATACCCTTTCTGTACCATGGCTGTAGTTAAAATAGGTGGTGTTGATCCTAATTCCAGCACGCTAGTCTCGCTGGGGGAATGGCACTCTTGATCCAAATACTCTAAATCGAAGGCCAATCGATGTGTGTGATTCCTCGCATAATTATGATACCACTCCCTGAGATTCTCTTCATCTGGAAGCACTAGGGACGTAGCATTCTCGATGGCCTCAAGTGCTTCTTGGGTGGGTTTATATTTTTCGCGAATGGTGATCATAAAAAAAGCTTGGCAAAGGAATAAACAAATTTGAAATAGATTTTCTCCACTCCGCTCAATTCATTCAAACTAGGTGCTTCCTTTCTAATTTTTAAAGCTCCATTTGTATTGCTACGCATGGGATTACCGCCAATAGCATGGTTGAAAGGTATGGTTAATTTTTCCAAATCAATCTTTGAACCACACCAAAGCTCCAATGGATCCTTCCATGCTTCAGGTTGATAAATGAAGGATTCATAAGGTATGAATGTATAACTAGTTTGGTGCCGAAAACGCCGCATAAAGTACTTTATTTTGAGCCAATTCTTGGTAATTTCCCAATTTCCTTTCACCGGCATATACACGTTCTTAGTAGGATATTCGGGTAATTTCACTTTCTTTTTCCAACTATTGGCGACTGCCGGTAGCTTCCTTTCTAAATGAAGCACGGTTACCTCGCAAAAATCCAATGCTAAAAGAACCTGAAGCCAACCTATACTTTTCGAACTATCAATCAAAACCTCTTTCTGGCTGCGGTCTGCAATACTTTGGTAAAACAATTTCACCGTTTCTGCAAAGGGTTGCCAATCCTCTTCTTTGAGAACTTGGGGAATTCTGCGTGCATTCTTGAATTGTAACAAAAACTGAATCCTACGCCAGAAATCGGAAGCATCATACCCTTCTATTTTGCTTACCAACTCATGATGCACATAAGGCCACAATTCGCATTCGGTTATCATTTTTGAACAACCACACTGGGTATCCCCTTCGTAATAACGTTTCCAGAACCGATATCCTTCCCCAATTCCAACCGTGTTGTCGGCATTCGTCAAAATGCTTTCCAATAAAGTCGAACCTGATCTTCCATCGCCGGCTATGTAAACTATCTTCATGAAAAAATGGTCGTGTTAACGCCTAATTTCTTCCGAATATACAATACTAGAATGGCATTTTGTACGACAAGGGTACTTGTAAACGCCCAAGATGCCCCCAAAACATTATAGGGAATAATTAAGACAACGCTAAGAACTACCCCAAGCAACAGCATTTGCAACAGATTTTTGGAAAGATATGCTTGGTGACCCGTCATATTGAGAACAGGCCCTACCGAACCGGTAAGCGTATGAACCAACTGTCCCACACATAATATGAGCAGTGGGATATAAGCAACGGCATATTCACTACCAAATAACGTTGTAATTAAGGATTCCCCTCCTACTATAAAGACGATTACCACAACAACGGAAAAGGCAAACACCAAGCGATTGGCTTTGGTAACAATTTGCTGTAAGGACTTCATATCCCCTTTCTCGAAGGCCGTAGAAATATATGGAGCAATTGCCGAATTTACTGCCCCCAACGTAAAAGAAACAAGCTGTGCTCCACGCATGGCGACATCGAAGATAGCCACAGCCTCCATCGTACCGAATATGGCCAAAATATAGGGTATGGATTTACTTTTAAGGGTTTGGGCTCCGCCATTAATTAAAAAAGGCAATGCGGCTTTGCGCCATTCCCGATTATGAAAAACGGGTGGTATATTTTTCAAAGAACGGAATAACTTAACTCTAAGGAATAGTACTCCCATAGCAAATGCAATCATTGCCGCTCCCGCATGGGTAAGGAAGGCGTATTCCAGAGTGAGTTCTTTTCCGAAGAAAAAGAAGGCCATCAATCCCAAAAAGAACACAAGATTCCTTACAAAAGTTTCAGGGATTTGCCCCAATACGACCCACTTCATACCCCTCAATGCTGCCGAACGAATATTTCCCAAGGCTAGAAAGGGCAATAGTAATAAGGCATACCATATCGCTTGGGCCATCTCAAACCGATGCCACCAAACCCCGTATGTTAATGAGGCCAACACCAAAACACCCAAAAGCCCTAATAGCACCCATTGATTGGATCGAATAAGTAATCCTTTAATGGCTTGCAAGTTACCCTCAACTTTATATTTTGAAACATAGCGTGTGATAAGATTGGGCAACCCCAAAGAAACTGGAATCGTAAGAATCATAACGGTCGTAAAGACCAGGACATAAATACCAAAGTCCTTGACCGAAAGCATTCGGGCTAATAGGATCCCATTGAACAAGGCGAATAGCGCAGATGAAAATTTAATAGCGATACTCCCGAGTGTGGAAATCCGGATGTGTTGGCTATTAAATAAAGAAGATAATTTCACTCCATAATTATTGAGTGACCTACATTATCATTCCTGCAGCAACGGTTTCATGAGTGGTGTCATCTATGAGAACGAAGCTACCGGTAATGCGATTGTCACGATATTCATCGATCATTAGAGGTCGGGTCGTACGAACCTTCACACGTGCAATATCGTTCATATTCAAGTCTTTATTCTCCTCATCCCTATTATAGGAATTGATATCAATCTTGTAAAGAATATCCTTGATCATTGCTTTTTGCTCGTTAGAAGTATGCAAAATGGTGTATTTAGCCCTAGGCCGTGATGCTTCATTATTCAACCAACAGATCATCGCATCGAACTCTTGGCTTGGAGTAGGTCTGTTATTCGTTTTAACAATCATATCCCCGCGGCTTACATCGATATCATCTTCCAGCGTAATCGATACCGACATGGGTGCGTAAGCTTCGTCCACTGTGCCTTCAATCGTATCGATGCTCTTTATGGAAGAGGTGAAACCTGAGGGCATAATGGTAACATCATCCCCAGGCCTAAAAATTCCACTAGCTACACGTCCTGCATATCCCCGGTAATCGATAAACTCTTTACTTTGGGGTCTTAGGACCGTTTGTACCGGAAAACGACCGTCTATTTTATTTACATCGCTACTAATATGCATATGTTCCAAAGTATGCAATAGCGGTGCTCCTTGGTACCATTCCATATTTTCGGAACGATTTACCACATTGTCTCCGTTAAGCGCACTAATAGGTAAAAAACGAATGTCCTTTACATATAATTTGGAAGAGAATTCTTCGAACTGAGCAATGATATTTTCATAAACTTCTTCACTGTAATCCACCAAGTCCATTTTATTCACACAGACGATAATGTGCGGTATCTGAAGTAAGGAAGCGATAAACGCATGGCGCTTGGTTTGTTCGATCACCCCATTTCTAGCATCAATCAGAATAAGTGCTGCATTCGCGGTAGAAGCCCCCGTTACCATGTTACGGGTATACTGAATGTGTCCGGGTGTGTCGGCAATAATGAATTTACGCTTGGGCGTAGTAAAATAGCGGTACGCCACGTCGATGGTTATTCCTTGTTCACGCTCATCACGAAGTCCATCGGTAAAAAGTGCCAAATCCACACCTTCATGTCCTTTACGCTTGCTGGTAGATTCTACCGCTTCTAATTGATCTTCGAAAATTGCCTTGGAATCGTACAATAATCGCCCGATTAAAGTACTTTTCCCGTCATCTACACTTCCTGCGGTTGTGAATCGTAATAATTGATTGTTATCTATCGCCATTTTAGTTCGAAATTCTTAGTGTTAAGTGTTACGTTGCGAGAAATCTTCTCTCTTTTCTCTTCTCTTTTCTGAATTAAAAATATCCCTGACGCTTGCGGTCCTCCATTGCAGTTTCACTACGCTTATCGTCTGTACGATTCCCCCGTTCGGTCTGTTTCATGGCCGCTACTTCGGCAACGATCTTTTCAAGAGAGTCTGCATCACTTTCTAAGCCTCCTGTAATGGTAATATCCCCCAGGGTTCTGAATCGGATTTTCTTCTTCTCAATCGTTTCACTGTCATCCATAATTAAGTGCTCGGAAACAGGAATCCAAGAATTACTTCTCCAAACCACCTCTCTTTCATGAGCGAAGTACAAGGATGGAATGCTAATGTTTTCCCGAAGGATATAGTTCCATACGTCCATTTCGGTCCAGTTGCTTATGGGGAATGCCCGAAAATGCTCACCTTCAAAGTGTTTTCCATTCAAAATATTCCATAACTCGGGACGCTGATTTTTAGGATCCCATTGACCGAAGTCATCACGGTGCGAAAAGAAACGTTCTTTTGCTCTTGCTTTTTCCTCGTCACGTCTTCCTCCACCAATGGCACAATCGATTCGATTATCCTCGATGGCATCCAATAAGGTGGTAATCTGTAAAGCATTACGGGTGGCATTCTTTCCTTTTTCTTCGGCAACACGACCTTTATCGATGGATTCCTGAACAGAACCCACAATAAGTTGGACGCCTAACTGATCGATTAGATCATCCCTAAATTTGATGGTCTCCGGAAAATTATGACCCGTATCCACATGCATTAAAGGAAAGGGAATTTTGGAAGGATAAAATGCCTTTTTCGCCAAATGCGTTACGACTATGGAATCCTTTCCACCAGAAAATAGAATTACCGGATTTTGAAATTGCGCCCATACTTCGCGCAAAATATAGATGGCTTCCGATTCCAACTCATCCAAATAATTCAGATAATACTTACTCATCGATCTTCAGTTTGTTTTCAATATAGTTTAGTACAAGTTCAACGGCTTTGTCTACCGAAACTTGCGAGGTATCTATTTCAATGTCCGGAGCTGTTGGGGCTTCGTAAGGTGCATTTACGCCAGTAAAATCTTTGATCTCGCCTGCCCGCGCCTTGGCATAAAGCCCTTTAACATCCCTTCGCTCGCATTCTTCAATGGGCGTATTGACGAAAATCTCAACATAATTTTCTTCCCCAACAATCTGTTTGATATTCTCTCGATCTTTTTGGTAAGGGGAAACAAAAGCGGCCAAGGTTATCAAACCTGCATCTACCATTAAATTAGCCACTTCGGCAATGCGCCGAATGTTTTCCTTTCGATCTTCTGGAGAAAAAGAAAGATTATTATTCAGTCCCTTACGCACATTATCCCCATCGAGGATATATGTGTGAATGCCTTTTTTCACTAGGGCTTTTTCAACAGCATTGGCTACAGTGGATTTACCCGATCCGCTAAGCCCTGTAAACCAAAGTAGGAACGATCCGTGTCCTTTAATGGAGGTTCGCATCTTCCTGTCGACACTAAAATTATGAGGGATTACATTCTCTTGCATCAGTTTTTCCCTAGTTTTCTATAAACGTAATTTCGTATTCTACCCAATGGCAATCGCAACCAAAGGCGCTCGTGAAAATAATAAAGTGCAAATTTAGTAATTAACTCGGTTAAAGCTATAAAAAGTGCCACTTCATTAAAACTCTCCAATACGGCTCCTGAAATGATAAAAGTCATCGTCGTTGCGACCAACCTCCACGAAATTGATTTATAGATAGTGGCTCGCTTGGTTACCGTACCGTCTTTGCGATAACGTTGCCAAACGCGTTCATGAATGTAATACACGAAGAACTTGATTAAGAATTCGGCAGCCCCTATTTTAAGGGCATCTTCTATACTGCATTGGCCAAACAAACAAGTAATAAGCAGTGCCACCAGAATGGTATCTGTGGTTGCAACTACCCTCCAAGAGATTCCCTTTAAGAGACTTCGAATATGTGATTCTTGTTTGTATTGAGCCATACTAACTCGTTACCAGAAAATAAGGGTTCAAAAGGTTCTCTTTGTTGTACCTAAGGGGTTTCTGGGTTTGCTGATCTATTACTTCAATTCCCACTGCTCTACAAATGGCATCTCCCGCAGCCGTATCCCACTCCATGGTGGGAGCAAAACGCGGATAAACATGGGCATTCCCTTCGGCCACCAAACAGAATTTAAGGGAACTTCCTTTCGATACAATCTCAACCTCCTTCCCTAAACCTTCAATGTAGCCTTTGGTCGCATCATTAAGGTGCGAACGGCTGCCAACTACCTTTACTGGAATTGAAGATGCTGCAGGCTGTATGGGGGTTGCGTCAGAAATTATTTCTTCGACCGCTCCATCGAGGTCATCGAGTTCAATTTTTTGTGAGCCTTCTCCAGACGCATCAGTAAAGTAAAGCGTCTTGGAAACTGGTACGTAAATCACGCCCAATTTAGGCTCCCCGTTTTTCACCAACGCGATGTTCACCGTGAACTCTCCATTGCGCTTAATAAACTCTTTGGTACCATCTAAAGGATCAACGATCCAGCACGTATCCCAGTCCTTTCGCTCTGCGTAATCGGTTTGCTTGTTTTCTTCACTTATGATCGGAAAAGGAGTTTTCTCCAAAAAAGTATTGATTACATCGTTGCAATTTTTATCGGCTTGGGTAAGGGGTGAATCATCACCTTTCAATTCGACATCGAATTCGGTAGCATATACTTCCATGATAGCTTTACCTCCTTCAATGGCAGCTTTTATGGCGGTTCGCAAGTACTCGTTCATACGGGGAATATAAGGGCGCAAAGGTACAATAAATAGCAGGATTTCATAATTATGTTTACATTTATGCATATGAAAAAAATAACCTACTTATTGGTACTGTTTCTTACCCAAGCAAGCTGTCAGGATTTCGGTAAAATGGAATTTGTAGCCGACCTTCCCGGGAAGGTGAATGAAATAAGCGGTATCGAGAAATTCCCAGATCAAAATGTCCTTTGGACCATTAACGACTCCCGGAACCCTCCCGAACTCTATGCTTTTGATCTTGATCGCAATAAAATGGGACAAACCATTCGGGTAAAAGATGCTCCCAATATTGATTGGGAAGATTTGGCGATTGGTCCCGATGGCACTTTATACGTAGGTAATTTTGGGAATAACCTCAGCAATCGAACAGATTTGGCCATTTATGCTATTAAAAACCCGAGTGCTTGGGAGAAACGGCGCTATGAACCCGTTACCACCTCCTTTGTTTTTGCGGATCAGATGAAATTCCCTCCCAAAGAGAAAGACAAAAGTTATGATGTGGAGGCGTTTTTTTATTGGAACGATCACTTCTACCTGTTTACCCGAAACCGAGCCAAAAAATACGATGGTACTTCAAAAATTTATCGCCTCCCGGCCCAACCGGGTGAACAAACAGCGGCATTCATCGGTGAATTCAAAACCTGCGACGATCAGAGTGATTGTGAGATTACTTCTGCCGCCATTCATCATGAAACGGGAAAAATTGTTTTGTTATCTTACAACAAGGTTTGGGTCATCACAGACTATATGAATGACAACTTTGCCCATGGTAAAGTGAACAAGATAAAACTGGGACACCGCTCCCAGAAAGAAAGCATCTGCTTCAAAAATGAAAATGAAGTCTACATCGCTGATGAGCGTTCCCGTGGTGTGGGTGGAAATCTATATTCTCTTTCTTTAGACGAGTAAACTTGCTCTAAAGACTCACTCCAAAGCCAAAAGAAATTCGCATTCCGTCGTCTCCAGTGAAAATACCTAACTGCCCAGAAATCGTATCCACAGCGTTAATCCAAAGACCACCACCTACATCACTGTGCCAGGTATCGCTATCTTCTCCATCCAACCATACCCTTCCAGTATCGGCGCCACCGAAAATCCCTAGTTGCAATGGTAATATACCCGTTTTAAACTTTCGGAAACCATAACGAAGGTCACCCCCAAATGCCAAGGCACTTTCACCACTGAATCGTTGTGTTCTATATCCGCGCAGTCCATCTCCAGATCCCAAAACGGCTGCCTGATAGAACTCAAAAGAATCCCCAATATTAAACTGCCCTTGGGCCATGGTGCGTAGCACGAGTTTCTTGTCTTTCGTTAGTGCATTATAGAACTGTAATTCGGGAACTACATAGCCATAGGTGCGTTCGGTATCGTCGATATTGGTTCGTCCACCCACCTTAAGCCCAAAATGCATTCCGCGGCTCGGGGCACCTGCATTATCATAACTGGAATACGTATAATCCATTTCTGCCCCAACAAAGTTCATAGCATCAAAAGCTGATGGCATTTCACCGAAGAAATCAGAAATAAATCGATTTTCGGTATTTTCTACTTCCACATTTTCATAAAAAGCAGTTAATCCAAAACGCCCACCGTATAGTCCATTCTTCACAACACCTACTTTACCGCTAATAATGGCTGTCTTTACCCGATTGAAGTCGAAATCTACGCCATCTTGATCATCAAAGTTTTCAGTTTCATTTCCAAACCCAAAGAAATTACGGGTAAAGTTTTCACTCGTAAAGTGTCCTCCGATGAGTAAATTCCAATTCCCTACAGCTTTAGCAAATTCACCATTGTACTCAAGATCGAATCCTTGGGTAGCAAAATAGTATCCCGCTCTAAACGTGTGTTTTTGGTGGAATGGATCCGTTTTAAACCCTTTTACAGTATAGGTATCCATCACCCCTATTCGCAATCCGTCATCCGGATTGGCTCCTATGGAAGGCACTATGGAGTTGTTTCGGGTAATCAGCTTTCGGAAATCATAATTGTTGATTACATAGTCATCCCTAAAACGGATGGAACCCCCTTTGTTTTTAGCAACGGTATTGGGCTTGCTTTTGTGATCGTGAACTTTCACAGCACGACCGTTCTCCAAGGTGTACACATCGTTATTCTGTCCCCCGATAATTCGAATGAAAACGGGGTTACTTCCCTTACCTTTCACCACAAACTGATCGTCATCGTCTAACCCATAAATCCAAATTTCCTTGGTCTCATTACTGAATACCGTACGTTCCTTGAATGGTGCTTGAACCTTGCCGTCCTTGATTCGGGAAATTGAAATTTTGGTCGATCCATTCCCACGTGTGATTTCAATATGGTCATCCTTATCGGTTGCCGTGAAGATGAGAAGCTTACTCAAGTAATCATAGTATCGATTTGCCAAAGACTCCATCTGATCCCTTCTTGAACGCAACTTGTGCTTAATGTCCTCGGAACGATCATCCTGAACTTCTTTAGGAAGTTTGGTAAATGCTTCTTCGATCACTGCATCCGTTAGGCTCTCACTAATGAATCGTGCCTGTTTTATCCATTCTTCCTTGGTGGAGGTTTGAACGAAGTTTCGGTCCAATAGAATACCCGCTGCGTTTAACCACTTAATATCCTTGAAGTCTTCACTGTATTTTTGAAGTTGTCCAGCACTCGGAATAAGCACTTTGGCTACATCCAAAAGGGCACCATCATAATTGGAAAATACCTGATCGCGATCCCTTGGGATGGGGCGATATAATTTTTGATCCTTGGAAACATCGAAACGCGACCAACGCCACTGATCCTGGTGGCGATCCCAATCCCCCAATAGCATATCGAACAAACGAGCTTTTATAAAAGCACTTTCATCAACCTGGTATTCTTCATCCTTACGGAGTTTTTTCATCATGTCGCTCGTACTCTCTATGGCATCTGGCTTTCCAAAAGACTCCACGTCCAGAAAACCATCATCGGGTCGTTCTTCTATAACATAAAGTTCGTTCCCAAATTCAGCGTTATACTTTCCCAATGCCCTATGTTTAGGGATATATAAAAGTTCTGGATTGGTATGGTATACACCTATGGCATCGGCCAATGGAGCTACCACAAAAGAAGAAAAGGGATGACTGGCCGTATAGAAATCTAAAATAAGGTCTTCCGTAACCGTTTCTTCAAAGTCTTCCTCAACATAGGTTTCGGTAAATAATACGGTTTGCAGGTATTGGGTGGCACTTTTTTTGACTCCCCGAATGGCAAAATTCCGTCCTTTTTTATCAACCACACGCAAAGAACGTGTTTGGTGCCCACCTCCTTTTCTTTCAATGGTAAGTCCTCCATACAAAGTGTCTAAGGTTGCTACCGGCACGGTAAGATCGGTTCCATAAACATAGCGGTAATGATCTCCCCACAACCAAGTATAGCTGTTGCCCTTTTCCGTTTTTTCCTTTTCGTAAGCGGTAGCCACTTGGGTTTTGGGGAAATTGTTTGTTAACGTATTGAAAGCATAGTCATTCTTTGGTCCATGTACTTGGGTAGAAAAAAGTTGTAACGGTTTTCCATTTTCAGCACCATAAAAGGTGACTTGGGAAGAGCCATCGGTATACACCGTTAACTCTGCAAAACCTTGCTGTCCGGAAACAAATTGAGCCCCTTCCCCAAGGGCAGCGGCAGAGGTTTTGGAACCAGATCCCGAAACAATCTGTTTAATACCCTCCAAATCGATATACTGTAGCGAATGTTCATGACCAGAAGCAAGGATGAGACGATCGTTCCCTTTTGCGAGAGTAACAAGGCGGTTCATGAGCTTATTGTAAAGCACATTGTACCTATCCTGTGGTGATACACCTCCCTGAGATCTAACCTGTGTAATAAGAGTGGCCAATCCAGGCAAAGGGATTTTACTCTGGAATGGAAATAAATGCTTTTCCAAACTAAACTTACCACCGTGAGGACCGTAGGTCATTGCCGGATGATGAAGTGCCAAAATAATGGTCTTTTCATTATTCTTTTTCAATTCTCCTTCTAATTCCAGAATAAAATCGTGGCGTGTTTTGATCTCACATTCGTCATTAATGGTAGGGTGCTTGTCCCAATCGGCAAGGTACCATTGGGTGTCTACAGCAAGTAATACTATTTCATCTGTAAGGTCAATTTTCTCTATTGGGCATCCGTCTTCTGGTTGAAAGGTATTCTTTCCCAACGCGTCTTCCACCATTTTTTCTTGTCGCTTCAACCCAGAGAGACCATTATACCAATCATGATTGCCTGGAATAAAAACCGTCTTTCCCGAAAATTCCTTTGCGGCATTTACCTGAACATACAAGCGGTGCTTGGCTTCATCTTCGTCAGGGCTACCTTCTTTTGGAATGCCCTTTTCGTATACATTATCCCCTAAAAATACGAGATGATCTTTGGAGGTATCTTTCCCTTCGATATGTTCCCGAAAAGCAATTAAAGCATCGGTAGATGCACCCAACTCAGCATTACCCGCATCCCCAATTAAATATACAGTGCTCTCAACTTCTTTGGAGCTATCTTCATTGGCAGTTGAAGGAGCATTCTTATCTATTTTGGTTTTGTAAGTAGCACAACTGGAAACTAAAAAAATGAGGGCAATACTAATGGCTGTGTAAACTTTCTTCATATTGGTTGACTAATGCTAAAATTTAGTAATTTGGTGAACTAATAAAACTTGGTATGTCAACACTTATTGAAAAATCTGAAGCATATGTGCAGCAACTCTTAACAGATGAATTGCCCAGTACGTGCCTCTACCATAACCTTACGCATACCAAGCGCGTTTTTAAAAGTACAAAAGAAATTGTTGATGGAAGTGTCCTATCTGAGGAAGAAGCCGAAATTTTGCTACTATCGGCACTTTTTCATGATGTAGGGTATGTTAACGGCAGTAGGGACCACGAAATAAGGAGCATAGAGATTGCCTCCAAATTCCTGAAAGAAAATGGTGCCAGTGAAGACCTCATTTCCAAAATTGGCGACTGCATCATGGCGACTAAGTTTGATGCAGAACCTACTACTGAATTGGAAAAGATCATCCGGGATGCGGATGCATCGCATTTTGCCAAAGACTATTTTCAAGAGGCCAGTGAGTTTTTACGTTTGGAATGGAAAATGCAGGGCTGTGCCGATTACAGCAAGCGCAAATGGTTGGCCGAAAATATAGACCTACTTCAAAATCGTCATCAGTATCTTTCCCAATACGCTAAGGAGCATTGGACTCCTAAAAAAGAAGAAAACCTTAAGCTCATGATACAGGAAAATGATGCCCTTACTGCTGAAAAGGCAGCCGAAAAGAAAAAAGAGGGCAAGAAAATAAAGGACAAAATGAAGGCCATAGATCCTGAGAAAGCCATTCAAAGTGTTTTTAGGGTTACCTTACGAAACCATATTAAATTGAGTGATATTGCCGATACCAAGGCCAATATCCTACTTTCTGTAAATGCTATTATTATTTCCATCGCGCTTTCCAATCTGATTCCTAAATTGGATAATCCATCGAATGCCTACCTAGTCATCCCTACCATTATTTTTTGCCTATTCACAGTAATATCCATTGTGTTATCTGTTTTGGCAACCCGACCCAATGTGACACAAGGAAAATTTACCAAAGAAGATGTTGAGAATAAGAAGGTAAATTTGTTATTTTTTGGAAATTTCCACCAAATGAGCCTTCCTGAATACGATTGGGCCATGAATGAAATGCTCAACGACAAGCAATATATCTACTCATCATTGACCAAGGACCTCTATTTTCTGGGATTGGTCCTTCAGAAGAAATACAAAATACTACGACTCACCTATTCCATTTTCATGACGGGAATCGTAGTATCTGTTATTGCTTTCGCCGTATCCTTTATAACGAGTGGAGCAGCAACTATTTAATGACTGCTGATTTCCTTCATTAAATCCTCATAGGTGTAATAGGATTTATCCTTTTTACCTCTGTTATAGAGCACGTTCACACGAATGGCTTTGAGCCCTGTAACACCTTGAAGGTCTTCCAATTCCAGGATTTCAACCTCATCACCCAGTTGTTTTTTGGACTGAAGGAAATTAACGTATTTAAGGTATTCCATCTCATCCGAGCGCTGTGAATACACAATGGTAATCTTACCCGGTTGTGTGATTCTCTCATCGGTTCCTTTGATCAAGGCTTTGTCAACACGTTTTTTAACAACTTCATAGCGGGCATTATACGTTCCGTCTACGTCGAACCGCTTTTCGTCCATACGGAAACGCAACGAAAGGGAACTATTAAATGCCAAAATCATCGATGCCACATCTAACGGTACAAGAAGATTTTCCTTAAGCTGATAGAATTTATTCTCCATCTCGCACATCGCTTGCAGCTGCCACAACCTAAGGTTATATAAATAAATCTTATTGAAGCTATCCTGCTTCGTAATGGATTCACCAATATATAGGTTATGCTCAACTCCATCCGTTTTGAAGCGTTCGTAATAATGCGGATACATTTGTTGGGCGGCTTCCTGCTTCTTATCCAGAATAGCGGCCATGGTCTTATTGATGAGCATTACAGACTCATCATAGTCCTTTCTATGCTTGTAGATGAATCCTTTATCGCGATCCAAAAGCTCGTAGTATTCACTAATGAGCAACTTCATCTTTTCATCTTTCCTACTCAGATGATCATACAGAGGAACAATCTCGTTTCTCAAGAAATTCAACACCCTTCGCTCACTGTCCACTTGAAGGTTTTGTTTAATATTCGTCAGGAAATTATCAATCCGAAAATTAATCTGCTCATAGATAGGAAGTGGTTCTTCATCGAACACCTTGCCAATAATCCTCTTCACCTGATTTAACTGAAGAATAAGGTCATCTTTTGTGGCTTCATTTCGAGCCGTTGAAGATCCTTTTATATCGATCTGCCCGAAAAGTGGGAAGACATTTTCAAATACAATTTCTTGGAAAGTTGCTTCTTCACCATTCATTTGGGCTTCAATAACGCGTTTTGCCTCGCTTTTGAATTTCCAATGAACACTTGGGTGAATAGAAGTACATTCTTGCTGAATGAGCAATTCCATTTCGTTGTCCTTTTCTTCCTTGGACCTACGCACAGAATCGATAAGAAAAGGTAAAATATCCCTTAATTTATTCGCATTTATAGTATTTAACTCCTGTGGGTTTGGAGAAACGATCTCTAACATCCCAAACAATTCATTCTCGTCTTGAATTGGCTGAATAATCGCACTCTTCACCCCCTGCTTTTGAAGCTTCTTGTACAACAAGTTCTCGGGATAGAGCTTAACATACCGATCCACATCTGAGATGCAATATGCTTGCGCTTCCTCCATTAAATGATGGAATGATGTACTGCAGAGTGCCGCATTACAGGACTCTTTTTGTACATCGTTTAGCAAATAGCTCTTTACATTGAGCAATGCCGGAGGAGCCATGAAAGTACCGTCTTCAGGTTCATAAATGGAGTACCCTACACTGATCTCCGGTAAGTTGAATATGGCACGTAAAATCTCCTGGAATCGCTGGGCGAAGCTTTCATTTTTAGGATCATCCTGCAACAAGTTTGCTTTGAAGTCTGAAAGGGATACATCGGTAGTGGCATCGTACATGTTGGCGATCACAAACCCTTTGAATTTCCAGCTTCCAGGAGGGAACTTTTCCTTCCAAATATCGATATTGTCGAAACTATCCAATAATTGTGCAACATCTTCTGGGGTGATATCCCTGCTGTTTTCCGTTTTCTCAATTTCCACGAAATCGGCATTGTACAAAACCCGGTAATATCTCATGATGCCTTGGGCATCTGGAATGTCGTAGTAGAATGGTCTTCTGAAATCGGTACGATAGCCGTAATACATATTCAGAACCACACTACATCCCATAATGTACATTTCGTCATCGGAAAAATCGGCCAATTTAAAATTGAAAGAGTCGCCCGCTAACTTAATAATGTTGTCGTAGCGTTCGGAAGATTTCATCACATATTCCTGAAAAGGAATGGTGGCCGTTTTAATTTCGTTTTTTTGCAGTATGGGTTCAAAAAGGTCTTCTAAAATGATATCTATTTGCTCCTTGTGCGCTTCAATTTCTTCGGTGGTAGCCAATCCGGTTACCAAAGCCGGGTAATCATCAGCTATTTTAAGCACCTCTTCGGCTCGGGCACGGAACAGAGGACTGCTTCCTTCAAGTTTATCACGATAGGAATCGAAAAGCTTTTTAAAGCCTATCTCGACATTTAAAGGAAACTCCCCTTGAGTAATTTTTTGTTTCATTATCAGTTAATTACGATATAAAATTAAGAATAATCCCGTAAGTGGGACAGTATCACAAAGGTTATTAACAGTATTTTGAGAAATCCCATTTTCATTCAGAAAAAAATACCGTTACTTTTGTGACGTAAAACCTACTACAAAATGAGACGACTTTTAGCACTTTTTATTACACTTTTATTGATTTCTTGTAATGAAACCGATTCCAATGGCTATACTCTAGAGGTAAATGCCCTTGGATATGCCGATGGTACCAAGGTATTGGTATACGATGTGGAAGACAATAAGACCAATGTAAAAGACACCCTCGAATTGCAAGGAGGTAAAATTTCCAAGAACTATCCCAACGAGGAAGATGTTAAAATCCAGGTGCTACGCATTGACGGTACCCGGAATAACATTATTTATTTTGTAGAAAACGAACCCATAAAAGCCCACATCTATAAAGATAGCCTCGGTGCTTCCTACGTTACTGGGGGTATGCAGAACGAGTTGTACAATGAGTTTAATAAGGGGATGGCTTCCATGAACAAAAGAAAGCAGCAAATCGCAGTGGCTTTTCGTCAAGCACAACAGGAGCAGGACGGAATGCTTGTGAATGAATTAAGAGCTCAGAATCAAACGTTAACGGCTCAAGAGCGTAATTATAAATCCAATTTTGTTAGAGAAAATAAGAATTCTGTTTTCAGTATCATGTTATTGGCCGAACTATTTGGTAAGGAAGAGATCACCACTGCCGAAGCAACACAGATCATTAGTGAATTAAGTCCTAAAATGGCACAGCATCCGCTGGTAGACAATTTAAAGGAATCGATCGATAACAAAAAGAAAGCCGACATAGGTGGTATGGCACCCGATTTTAGTGCTCCACAACCCAATGGTGAAATGCTTGCATTGAAAGATGTATTAGGAAAATACACCATCATCGATTTTTGGGCTTCATGGTGCCGCCCCTGCCGTATGGAAAACCCCAATGTGGTTAATGTTTACAACCAATACCACGATAAAGGACTTAATATTATTAGTGTATCCTTGGACAGAAACAATCAAAGGGATCGCTGGTTAAAAGCTATAGAAGATGACAAAATGGATTGGTTCCATGTATCCAATCTACAGTTTTGGCAAGATCCTATTGCTCGACAATATAATGTGAGAAGTATTCCTGCTACTTTCCTTTTGGATGAAAACGGTAGGATTATAGACAAAAACCTACGTGGTCCTGCCCTTCAACAACGTATTGCCAGTCTTTTGGACTAATACAACTCGAAGCGCACGTTTACACGAACTTTTATTTCCATTTCACCTGGAGCCATCGTCTGGCCTGAGGCATCACTTTCCATGGCCATAGCCGAGCGGAACATGGGACCCGGGGTATACGTGGACTGAAATTCGCTTATTTGCATGGCCTTTCCTATTTTCTGACCTAATACCGATGTATACTCCTCCGCCTTCTTTTTGGCATTTTGAATGGCCTTCATACGGGCCTGAGATTCTAGATTGGCTTGATCTGAGGAAGAAAACTGAATACCATCGATACGATTGATACCCGTTTCAATGAGACCGTTCATAACCTCTTCGTAATCATCCAAGTCTACTATTTTTAATGAAATGGACTGGTTGGCCGCATAATTATAACGCTTTGTATTGTACTCGTAGTTTTTACTTAACCGAATGTATTCTGTTTTGATGTGCTTTTCATCAATCTTTTGTTTCTTTAGGAATTGAAGAACATCGCTAATGGTTTTGTCGTTCTTTAATTTTACTTCCTTGGCATCATTACCGGTATTTTCTACGCGAATGGTCACTGTTACCTGATCTGGAACTACAGAAATAATACCTTCTCCTGTTACATCTACGCTGGGTGATTGTGAAGTTTGTGCTGTCATAAAGCAAGTGCTTAATAATATGATGATTGTTGCTATATTTTTCATTTTTAATATATTTTTCCTGTTTTGTACATCACGAATAATACCACAATTGGGATGGCCAGTAAAACCACCAGCCACAATCGGGTTTCAAAAAGATAGGTATCGAATGCCAAGGTGATAACATACCCGGCAATGGCGCCTCCAAAATGTGCATCGTGCCCAATATTACCCAATCGCTTTTTCATGCCATACACCGAATACCCTAAATATCCTATCCCAAATATCCATGCTGGTATAAAATTGATTTTCATGTCGGGTTGAAATAAAATAGCCGAGTACAGTACTCCCATCACTGCACCACTGGCTCCCACCGCGCTGTAGTGATATTCCTCTTTGTGAAAGTAAAATGATAAAAGATTCCCAGCGATGAGACTGGCAACATAGATGAGGACAAACCGAGGTACGCCCAGTTCATATATCACCACCGGAGCAAAGAAAAACAAGGCGAGCATATTAAAAAACAAGTGCATATAATCGCCATGAAGAAAAGCCGATGAGAACATGCGAATCTGCTCTCCCCGTCTAATTCCAGCAATGTTAAACTTATATTTCTCGAAAAAAGAGAAATCTTTAAAGCCTTTCATGGAAATAAGTACGTTGGCAACAATTATGATAAGAGTAACAATATGAATGTTTGTTGGCATAAAGAATTTTCTATGGATGGGAAATTATAATGCAATAAATTTAGTTAGTTTTGCGCTAACTTTACCTATGCAACGGCTAGTTTATATTTTAGTTTATCCCATTATCTGGTTGCTTTCAAAACTCCCATTGGGAGTTCTTTATTTTATATCGGATCTGTTTTTTATACTTATTTTTTACATCATTGGGTATCGAAGAAAAGTGGTTAGGGAAAACTTAGAACTTGTTTTTCCCAACAAAACTAAAAAGGAAATTAAAGAGATTTCCCGACGTTTTTACCATCATCTGTGCGATATGGTTGTAGAATCTGTAAAGTCGCTTTCCATTTCAGAAAAAGAACTCAAGAAGCGCTTTAGGTTTACCAATGTTGAAGAAATTCATCAACTCGAACAACAAAAGAAGAGCATTGTGCTTATGGGTGGCCATTATGGTAGTTGGGAATGGTCTTTCATCCTTCAAAGATATATCAACCATAAAGGGTACGCGGTTTACAAGAGGATTGAAAACAAGTATTTCGATGCACTCATTAAAGGCATTCGGGCTAAATATGATACCCACCTCATCACCACCAAAGAGACCGTTCATAAATTAGGTGCCAATCAATTAAGAGGTGAATTAACGATTAATGGATTTTTGGCCGATCAAACTGCAAAGCATTGGAAAGCGAAACATTGGCAAGAATTTCTGGGCGTAAAAGTCCCTATATTAACTGGAGCCGAGATGATCGCCAAAAGATTAGACATGGCAGTAGTTTTTATTGGAACCAAGAAGGTAAAAAGAGGACACTACGAAACCACTTTTAAAACAATTACCGCGAATCCGAAAGAATTCAAGGATTTTGAAATCACAGATACTTTCTTAAAGCTCTTGGAAGAATTAATCTATGAAGATCCTGCCTATTATCTGTGGACCCATAAACGATGGAAATACAAGGACAATGCCCCTAAAGAAGAAGTCTAGACCTTATTTTTTAGCCATTTAGCAAAGGTTCCAGCCATTTTTTCAACATACATCTTACTGTTCTCCATGGCATCATCCTTATCTATGGCAGCGTTCATTACCGCATCGGAATACTGGATCCCAAAATTTTCGATCTCTTCCTCGGTCAATTGAATATTACCACAGAAGGAAGCCACCGAAATCCCTTGATCTTTGGCAGAATGCAAGACGCCATTCAAGGTTTTGCCAGAAAGTGTTTGTTGGTCTAACCGACCTTCACCAGTAATGATCCAGTCAGCATTTTGAATGGTTTGGTCGAAATCGGCCAAATCCTTGATCATATCGATCCCCGGCATAAGATGTGCACTCAAAAACAGTTTTGACCCAATACCCATTCCTCCGGCGGCACCTGCGCCCTGGACTTTTTGAGGATCTACCCCAAAATGTCTTTCCAAAACCTCGGCAAAATCCCGTAATCCTTTATCCAGTAGCGCTATGTCGTCCGGGGTAGCGCCTTTTTGTTTCGCATAAACTTTGGCAGCTCCATTTTCACCGTACAACGGATTGGTTACATCGCAAGCCACAAAGAATTGAATGTTGTTGAGTCGAGGATCTTTTTCGGAGGAATCAATCCCCGCTATTTGAGACAAATTAGCCCCAATGGGGGAAACAGATTCCCCTAAGGAATTCAAAAAGCGATACCCTAAGGCCGTTGCCATTCCAATACCGCAGTCATTGGTAGCACTACCGCCAATGCCCAAAATAATTCGTTCGGCGCCTTTGGTCACTGCACTCATAATAAGTTCACCAGTCCCCAAGGTAGTGGCATTCTTGCAGTTCTTCTCGGCAGACTTCAACAATTTGTGCCCGGAAGCCTCTGCCATCTCGACAAAAGCAGTTTTAGAATCTTCACTAAACAAATACCTGCCTGTAATGGTTCTGAATAATGGATCGTGTACCTGGACCTCTATAAAGGAACCCTTTAAATAAAAATTCAAGATATCGATAGTACCATCACCGCCATCGGCCAACGGCAGTTGAATTATTTCAATAGCTCCCAAATGTTCACGAAGGCCCTTCTCGACCGCTTGGCAAAATTCGATCGATGAGAGGGAGCCTTTAAACTTATCAGGGGCGATCACAATTTTCATGATGACAAGTTATTCTAATGAATGTCAATTCAAAACTAAATAGAAAAAGATCTTTTAAAAAAAATCTAAAGTTCGAACCAATCCTTGGAAACGGTAACAGCACAATCTTCGACGGTATCCTTATGAAGAAATTTACCGTTAGAGTAATTATAATCTTCTTTCCACTCTTTCCAATGATCTGCCAATTCCAGTAGACTATCGCAAACGTAGGTCATTTCCTCATTGGTCATGGTAGGGTGAAATGAGATGCGCACCCAACCCGGTTTCAGCAATGCCTTTCCTGACTCTATTTCAGAAATAATCTCATTGGATTTCAACTGATCAATTTCCAGAAGGTAATGCCCATAGGTACCTGCGCAACTGCAACCTCCGCGTGATTGGATGCCGAAGCGGTCATTCAACATTTTTACCGTAAGATCGAAATGCATTTCCCCAACATTCAAAGAAACTACGGCCAAACGATCTCTATGTTCATCGGCCAAAATGGAAATTTCTTTATGATCTGAAACACGATCGAAAAAATAAGACAACAATTCATGTTCCCGTTTCATCATGGCGTCCACTCCCATTTGCTCTTTCAGCTTTATGGATAGTGAGGCCCTGATCACCTGTAGGAACCCCGGTGTCCCACCATCCTCACGTTCTTCAATATCGTCAACATATTTATGGCTTCCCCAAGGAGTCGTCCATGATACTGTGCCACCACCAGGGCAATCGGGCACTAAGTTCCTATATAATTTTTTATTGAAGACCAATATGCCCGAACTTCCGGGTCCCCCTAAAAATTTATGGGGAGAGAAGAAAATGGCATCCAAATAACTTTCGGGATCTTCTGGATGCATATCCATATGAACATAGGGGCCCGAGCATGCAAAATCTACAAAACACAATCCGCCATATTGATGCATGAGTTTGGCGACTTCGTAATAAGGCGTCGTAATCCCCGTAACATTTGAGCAGCCTGTAATGGAAGCTATTTTAAGATTAGGAACCTCGGCATATTCCTCAAGCAGAGCAGTAAAATTCTCTAAACAAAACAATCCTTCTTCATTGCAAGGAATAACCACCACTTTTGCCAAGGTTTCCAACCAAGAGGTTTGATTACTATGGTGCTCCATATGGGAAATAAAGACAATAGGGCGATCCTCATCCTTTACTTCGAAGTAATTCTTTACTTGTTCTGGGATCTTTAATCCTAAAATACGCTGAAACTTGTTGATAGCACCGGTCATTCCAGTTCCTGCGGTGATGAGCACATCATCCTCACTGGCATTAACATGTTCTTTGATTATGGTTCTGGCATGACGGTAAGCATGTGTCATGGCAGTTCCACTAACTGTAGTCTCTGTATGTGTATTCGCTACAAAAGGTCCAAACTCGTTCAGTAACTTTTCTTCGATAGGTCGGTACAATCGTCCACTTGCTGTCCAATCGGTGTAGATAATTTTCTTTTCGCCATAAGCAGAAGTGAATGTATGGTCGATTCCTACAATATTGTCCCTGAAGGGTTTAAAGTGGATTTCTGAATTACCTACTTTATCTATAGATTTTATAAACAACTAAATATCAATTTGTTATGCGCACAAATCTAATAAAATTATGTCAAAGTTTTAGCTCTTATTTCGGTGATAAATCGATCTGCCAATGCATCTGCCTCCTCTTGAGTTTTAGCTTCTGTATAGATTCGAATAATGGGCTCGGTATTGGACTTTCTTAAATGCACCCAATTTTCGGCGAAGTCAATTTTCACCCCATCAATAGTATTGATTTCTTCATCTGAATAGGCCTCTTCCATGGCTTTCAGCAATCCATCTACATCTAATTCTGGTGTTAATTCGATCTTCTTTTTACTCATGTAGTATGAAGGATATCCGGCCCTCATCTCACTAACACTGGTATGCGATTCGGCTAAATGACTTAAGAATAAGGCTATCCCAACAAGGCTATCCCTGCCATAATGCAATTCTGGATAAATTATCCCGCCGTTTCCTTCTCCTCCTATCACAGCATTTGTATCCTTCATTTGTTGTACCACATTCACTTCCCCAACGGCACTTGCGGTATATGTACCACCATGTTTTTGGGTTACATCGCGCAATGCTCGAGAAGATGACATATTGGATACTGTATTGCCTGGAGTGTGCTTTAAAATATAATCGGCAACAGCTACCAGCGTATATTCCTCACCAAACATTTCACCCTTTTCATCTACAAATGCCAATCGATCTACATCGGGATCTACCACAATACCAAAATCTGCCCGCTCTTTGACCACAGCCTCCATGAGATCGGTAAGGTGTTCTTTTAACGGCTCTGGATTGTGCGGGAATTCTCCATTGGCAGTACAAAACAACTTTACTGGATATACACCCAATTCTTCCAATAGTAAAGGAACAGCAATTCCTCCGGTAGAGTTCACACCATCTACCACTACTTTGAACCCTGCCTTTTTTATGGCCTCTACATTTACAAGATCCAGATTCAGGATTTCTTCAATATGAAGATCAAAATAGGCGTCGTTTCTACTCACTTTTCCAAGATGATCCACTTCCGCAAAAGAAATCTGCCCAGCGTCTGCAATATCAAGCACACGTTGACCCGCTTCCGCATTTAAGAACTCTCCTTTATTGTTCAATAACTTCAGGGCATTCCATTGCTTGGGGTTATGACTGGCAGTAAGGATAATCCCTCCATCGGCATGCTCCAAATCAACGGCTACTTCTACGGTTGGTGTGGTCGAAAGACCGAGATCTATAACATCGATTCCCAGACCAATTAGGGTGTTCATTACCAATTGCTGGATCATTTCACCCGAAATTCGGGCATCCCGGCCCACCACAACGCGATATTTCTCTTTATTGCGTTGTTCCTTTACCCAAGTTCCATAGGCTGCGGCATAGGTTACCGCATCGATGGGTGTTAGATTTTCTTTTTGGGCACCTCCAATCGTGCCGCGAATTCCAGATATGGATTTGATCAATGTCATTATTAGAAATTTTGGTAAAGATACTTTTAAAACGGAAATGTTATGTTGCGTTTTTGTAAATTGTCCTGATGAATTTTCTCGCACATATTTATCTTTCTGGGGAAGATGAAGGGATTACGATTGGCAATTTTATTGCCGATGGAATAAAAGGGAAAAAGTATGTGGAGTATCCGCCGCAAATTCAGAAAGGGATCCTATTGCATCGTGCGATCGATTCTTACACAGATCAGCACCCTACTGTAAAACAAAGCACCAAACGGCTTCATAAAAACTACGGGCATTACAGTGGTGTTATCGTTGATATTCTCTACGATCATTTCCTTGCCAAAAATTGGAAAAAATACCACGATACACCTTTGGCAGAATATGTTGAGGATTTCTATGAGTTGCTTCGCGCTAACTTCGAAATCCTTCCTTCCCGAATACAGCGAATGATGCCCCATATGATAAGTGATAATTGGTTGTTGAGTTATGCATCCATTCAGGGAATTAGTAAGATATTAAGTCAGATGAATGTTCGAACCAAAGGAAAATCGAAAATGAATTTTGCCGTATTGGAATTGGAAGAATATTATACCGAATTCGAACAGGAATTCACCGACTTCTTCGAAGAACTCACTGCCTACTCTAAAAACAAACTCGCCGAACTATGAAATTAAAATGGTTGCCCTTCCTGCTATTATTTATAGCCTGTAAAAGCGAAACTACCGTAGAAGAAAAACTTCCCGATATTGGGGTCATTGCCCAAGAAGCCATGGTGGTTTCTGCTCGTGAAGAAGCTTCCAAAATAGGGGCCGAAATCATGAAAAAAGGAGGCAATGCTTTCGACGCCATGGTCGCTACAGAAATGGCCCTAGCGGTAACGTATCCCTATGCGGGCAACCTGGGAGGTGGCGGTTTTATGGTTTACAGAACGCAATATGGCGAGCTAGGTGCTTTCGATTATAGGGAAAAGGCACCCATTGCCGCACATCGGGATATGTACCTGGATGAAAATGGTGAATACCTTCAAGATAATAGCAAGGTGGGTGGACTGGCCGTTGGAGTGCCTGGAACCATCGCGGGAATCTTTGCAGTTCATTCTAAACTGGGTTCTTTACCTATGGAGGACATTCTTGCTCCAGTGATCCAGTTGGCGAATGATGGTTTTATCATTACCGAAATGCAGGCCGAACGATTCAATAAATACGGACCCATATTTGAAGAAGTCTCAGGAGAAGAATCCATCTACAGCGGCACTTTCGAAGCTGGAGATCGTTTCACCAATGAAGCCTTGGCAAATACCTTAGCTCGTATTGCCCAGAATGGCAGGGCAGAATTTTATCAAGGGGAAACGGGTCGGAAATTGGTGGACTTCATTCAAGAACACGAAGGAATCATCACTATGGAAGACCTAAATGCCTATGATGCTGAATTACGGGACCCGATCGTATTCAATTATAAAGACCTTAAGGTTATTTCCATGTCACCACCGTCCAGTGGTGGCATTTGCCTTGCTCAAATTTTAAATGCCGTTGCACCCTATCCATTGAGTGAATATGGGCATAATTCGGTGGAAGCCATTCAGGTTATTACGGAAGCAGAACGTAGGGCCTATGCCGATCGCAGTTATTATTTGGGTGATCCAGATTTTGTGGATATCCCTGTGGACACACTGATTTCAGAAAAATATGTACGAAATAGGATGGATAGTTTCACTTTTGATGGTGCTACACCTTCCTCCGAATTGTCCTACGGAAGTATTCCGGGCTACGAAAGCATGGAAACTACCCATTACTCTATTGTGGATTCATTTGGTAATGCCATTGCGGTTACAACTACCCTCAATGCAGCATTCGGTTCTAAACTGTATTGTAAAGAGTTAGGGTTCTTTTTAAACAACGAAATGGACGACTTTAGTGCTAAACCCGGGGAACCCAATATGTTTGGGCTCATAGGCGGAGAAGCCAATGCTATTGCTCCCCAAAAACGGATGCTAAGTTCTATGACGCCTACTTTGGTTGAAAAAGATGGGGAGTTTTGGATGAGTGTGGGAACCCCCGGTGGATCGACCATCATTACCTCTGTGCTCCAAACAATTTTAAATGTTTACGAATTCGACATGAGCATGCAGGAAGCGGTAAATGCACCTAGATTCCACCATCAATGGTTACCGGATGTGGTTATGTTTGAGCCCGACTCGTTCGATCCCAATACACTCAAAGACTTGAAGGAAAAGGGGTACACTATAGATGAAAAAAATGCACCCGTTATTGGTAAGGTAG
>JAHQVM010000104.1 GCA_019634365.1 Flavobacteriaceae bacterium
TAGAGCGCTTGACTGGCAGTCAAGAGGTCGTGGGTTCGAGTCCCATCTTCTCCACATCAAGCACCAAAAATCCATTTGTGAAAGCAAATGGATTTTTTATTTCCAAGAAGGTGAAGCTTGCTTCTTCCTTTGCTGAAAATTAAAAAGGTGTTGCCATTGGGTAAGGTGAATGCTATTTCGAATAAATATAGGATCACTTATAATTCAATTAAGAAACAAAAAGCCCCGCTTTCGCAGGGCTTTATTCATTTTAAAAAGAAGTCAATTATCTTTTAATGATCTGCTTCACCGCACTCGAATTTTCCGAGTCGATACGAGCAAAATACATTCCCTGAGCCAACTCATCGATGGAGAAGTTGGTTCTTGTATTGGCATTTTGCATAGGGATCGTCTTGATCGTTCTTCCGTTAATATCGGTAATCGTAATGGCAGTTAATACAATACTGCTATTGTTTACCAAGGTGAGTGTTCCAGCTGTTGGATTGGGGAACAACACCAATTGATTTTCCAAAGTAGCATCGTTAATTCCTAACACTTCATCAACAACTACATCGAACGTACAAGTGGTTGTGTTTCCAGCATCGTCTGTTGCTGTGATCGTAACCGTTGTGGTTCCTACCCCTACATCTGTTCCAGCAGCAGGATCTTGCGAAAGCGCAGGAGCAGCCGTACAATTATCGGAGGCAGTGGCACTGGTTGTGTAATCGGGAAGGTTGAATAATTCACCTTGATTTACAGTTACAGTCACATCGTCTGGACATGTTACGGTTGGATCTTCATCATCGGTAACGGTAACCGTTTGTGTACATGTAGCGGTGTTTCCAGCCGCATCGGTTACGGTCCATGTTACTATGGTATCTCCAATTGGGAAGGTACTTGGCGCATCGTTACTGGCCGTTTCTCCCGGACAGTTATCGCTGGTTACGGCATCACCCAATCCAACTCCGGTAGCTTCACAAGCACCGGCATCGGTACTTACAGTAATATCGGATGGACAGGTAATGGTTGGAGCTACATCATCGGTTACTGTAACGGTTTGTGTACATGTAGCGGTGTTTCCTGCGGCATCGGTCACGGTCCAGGTTACTATGGTATCTCCCAATGGGAATGCGCTTGGCGCGTCGTTACTTGCTGTTTCCCCAGCACAGTTATCACTTGTGGTTGGAGTTCCCAAACTCACACCCGTTGCTTCACAAGCACCGGCATCGGCGCTTACGGAAACATCACCAGGACATGTAATGGTGGGGGCTTCGGCATCGGCTGTCACTACAGCTTCACCTCTTGCACCCAAACAACCATCGGGTTCTATACTAATATCTCCATTGGCCGTTCCATAATCGGCTGTAATACAAACATCGGCCCAGTTGGAGGCGTCATCATCGTCTCCAATTCTACGGAAGGATTCTGAACAATCTTGTGTGAAACTCGCACCAATTCCTGACCAATCCAAATCGGTAGCACTAATATTGAAGCCATTTACGGTAACATTAAAGCCTGCAATTTGAGTGGCACTAAAGTTCCAGAACACAGAATCTACCACATTCCCCGAAGGATCTAAAATCATGATCCATCCTGTACCAGAATTATCCCAGAAAAGGTTACTTCCCCAGTACTGAGCGGACCCAGAACTATCATCCCACCATTCTACCGAATCGGCAGCCATAGCCCCTAGGGAAATGACCACAGGGTTCACGGTGTTGATATCAGCGTACGGAGTTTCACTTACGGCCACAACGTAACCGGTATAGTCTTCGGCCAATCCCACATTTTGAATTTCAAATCGGTCGGGAGTTTCCAAAGTTATTTCAGAAATTTTCAATTGTGAAAGCGGTCCAGGGGTTTGTTCTTGTGCCCAAACGCTGGTAGTTCCACTCGGCGTGAACGTATAGTCTTCTCCTTCAAAGAGGAAGTTTCCATCAATTTCAGCGTCGAACCAACGAATTACATTGGCAGGATCCGCTGGTGTAGCCGAAACCGTTACTGGGTCTCCCACACAGAAATCTGCTACGCCTGTGGTTGCAGGTGCTGCAGGAATGGCAATAACTTCAATAGTATCGGAAGCCGAAGAGGCAACAGAACAAGATCCAGAAGGCACATCATAGGTGATTGTGTGTACCCCTACACCTGCAACGGCAGGATCGAAAGAATAGGTGGATCCATTTCCATCGTCGGTAACACCAGGCCCACTGTAAACCCCGCCACTTGGCGAACCTCCACCTTGACCGGTTAATATACCTTCATTGGCACACACATCAGCAGGAGCTGTAAAAGTGGCCGTACCAGACGGTGTGTCGAACGCTTCTGTTCCATCACTACGACTTGCAGAAGAACCTTGAATAGCACTAACTCCGAGTCCTCTTCGTGCAAAAGCATCCCAGATGGCACATTCGTTTGCTCCACCATATAGTGCAACATCGGCTGCCAGGATAGCATCACGACCATCTACGAATCCAGGGCTACAAGGTTGTAGTTTCATTGCTTCGGTAACCAAAGCGAATGTCTGAACATTACCAGCATCTAAACTAACATCACCGGTAAAATTATAAATGTCTGCATCCCATCCGTGATCACCAATCAACTCCCAGGTAAGTTCCCAAAGCATGGAACACCATACAGAACCTAATCCGTGAGGTACGGTAGCAGTTTTAATATCGTCGTAAGTTTGAGGATTTACCCCAAAGTCTGTACTATAAGGGAAAGGACGAATCCCTGCTCCACCAGCACCTTGATCGAATAGGTATGTTCCCACTCCTCTTGGATCTGTGGCACTATCACCAGGTTCTATCGTCATAACGGCACCATACCAGTCACTCCATCCTTCTCCCATTTGTTCGGTATTACCCAAACATCCTGAATTTCCAGGTCCACCGGTAAGACGGTTGGAAATCCCATGACCGTATTCGTGAGCAATAACTAGGTTGTCGAAATCCCCATCTTTATCACCGCAAACATACATTTGCATTCGTGGTAAACTTCCGTCTGCCGGAGTAAAGAAATTTGCATTACAGGTTCCAGAACCATCTTGTGCTTCGGAACGAACCCAGTCGCCACCTATACCGCCATTTCCGTAATTGTTTTCTTGGAAATTACCAGCAGGCTCATCGAAACCATACAAGTACAAAACATCGTGAATGATGTTCGTCCAGTAGAAAAGGTTGGTAAGTGCGGCATCTTCATATTGAGTGGCTGCGCTATAGTTTTGATCGAAGGGGAATCCTGTGAACTCCAAGGTAGGGCCACCATCGGCACGATATCCAGGGTTGTCTCCGTCTTCATAGGTATCGGTATTGTTTCCTGTGGTAACCGTAAATTCCGCTCCCGCAGAACCATCGGTGTCATGCCATCCAAATGGCGAAGCTGTGGGATGGGCTGGTAATACTTCTATGGTTCTGGCCCCATAATAAGGACTTTCAATAGGCATGGCAAACACCTCATAACTGTCTACAGAAAGATTGGATTCCTTTGCAGCAGCGTTTTTTGCCATGAGTTCGTCATAATTCGGGATATCATATAAATTACGGTTGTAATTCAATTCTTCATGTTCGCTATGGTCATGATCGAAATTACAACTGGTTCCCCAGTTTACCTGGTCAATTATTTCTCCCGTGGTAGCATCTACACGAACACTCCACCAATTTTCTTGGGCAAATTCTTCAATGGAGATATCCCAAGCCAGAACCACCTCGCCTTGCTGATTTTCTTGGTAAACCAATTCGGCCGGGATAGGGCTCATGGAAATACCTCCGCCAGAAAGCAACATTTTATGACCCCCCAACTGGGTTTCCAAAACAGAAATACCTTCCGAAATGCTGTAATTGAAATACCCCGATGCTCTCTGAACCGCTTGGATGGCAGTAAGGGAAGGAGTAGGGGCGCCCAAAGCTTTGCTTGCAGCATCCTTGATAAATTTATTATTCGATTTTAGTAACTGTCCACTAGGAAGTATGTGAACACTGGACTGGGATCCATAAATCTCGATCCCATTAAGCAATTGTCTGTAATACACATGCTGTACTCCAGTAGTACGGCTTGTGTGCTGATCGGTAATAATCCAATGAGAATCCTGTGTTGAGAGTTCATTGCTCTCTACCAATTCGGAAATTTGCCCATTGATGGTCTCATTTAACTTTTGTGCAAACACTTGATTTGAAAGCACAAGAAATAGCCCAACTAGTAATGATAAGGTGAATTTTTTCATAAGAGGGTTTTTGGTTAAAAATTTAGAATCTTGGGGTGTGAGGTACGCAAATCTATTAAACCTATGGGGAAAGAACAAGAAATTAGGTGAATATATCGCCAATTTTAAGTGCGTTACTTTAATGTGTCGTTCCTATTTAATCCATTAGACGCGAACCATATACGATAGATTTATATAATGAATCCATCGTATTATTTGTATAAGATACCACCCATTCGTATTTAGTTTTCGTCGAGAAGCTATATCGCGCAATCGACCCTTTCAAGAATGGGAAATTCTGAAAATAGGGGTTTTACGAAGGTTACGATCAGAGTGATCTATTACGAAAAAATTTTACTGCCTTGAAGTACTCTCTTTTGTCCTTGATAAGCTCTTATTTCTGCGTTGAAAAGGCGTACTTCATTTTCGGTTGGGGTTCCTTTAAGGATCTTGAGCCATTTGCCTCTAAGTTTCTGATGGGTCGCTTTTAGAATCATAAGGGGAATATTTATACAACAAATGTCGTGGACAAAGGGATAGCAGTCAAGAATGAAAATCCTGAATTTTAATGGGGAAAAACCCTATTTGGAGAACTAATTATCCGTAAAAGGATGATCTGGGTTGCAGATTTCCACAATCAGCTTTTCGAGTTCAGTTCTGAAGTTTTGAAGCATTTCTCCGGTAATTACGGCGTCTTTGGTACCTCCTCGAGGCTTATCGCGTTTGGCAAACTTGAGGAATCCACCGGACATATTTTTGAGAGAGATCACACCTGCTTCCATGGAATCAACGTGTAGCTCTTGATGAATCATTAAGGCATAGGCCAACACTTGAAATGCCTTGCTAAAGCCATAATCTGCTGTAATATCTTCCCAATGTATGAGTTCCAGTTCCCGTTGCTGTACCATCCCTGTTTTATAATCAATGATACGTACTCGTCCATCGAATTCATCAATGCGGTCTACTTTACCACCCAAATATATTGGGAAGGCTAAGCCCGGTATCGAAATTTCTGTTTTCAAATTATTTTCGAGCTGCAATATTTTGATAGTATGGCCCTTTTTGAGTTCGCCCTTATCCAAATCTATCACGTTGTTCACATACCTCTTGGCCACTTCAAAAATGATGAGGTTCTTGCCAGTTTTAAAATCACCTTCCCTGAATTCTTCTTGAAATTGCTCGATGACCTTCTCCGAAATTCCCTTTTTCATTCCTTCAAGGATAGCTATGTTTAAAACCTCACCTTCGTAGGGCTTATAAAGTATTTCAAGGGTATTGTGAACTATGGTCCCTAAGGTGTTCAAGGCCACGGTTTCTTCGACTGTGTCATGTTCGCTTACCGACAGTACTTTTCGGTAGTAAAACTCCAAAGGGGATTTTATAAACTGGGTAAGGGCCGATGGTGAAAAATAATGCCCGGCAATTGCCTTTAAAGTGTTCAATACTTCGGGTGTTTTTTCAATCGTTAGAGCAGGTTGTTTTTCCAGAGAAATAGGTATAGCAATGGTCTCATGTGAAATATTATGAGTGGGGAGGGATTCAATCTCAATTTGGGTTAGGAAACGGCTTTTTTCTCCAGATGATACCCCTTGTGAAAAGTTGTTATACACCAAGGTAACCGACTGGGTTCGTTGTAACAGGCGATAAAAGTGATAGGTATATACGGCATCCTTGTCGGTATATAAGGGTAGACCGAACTCCTTTTTCAGGTCATATGTAATAAAGGAAGCGGTTGACTTACCGGCAGGTAGCACTCCTTCATTTACGGAAAGCATAAGGATGTTTTCAAAATCCAGCGCTCGTGTCTCTAATAAACCCATGATTTGGAGTCCTTCGTAGGCATCCCCTTCGAAATCAAGGTTGGTGCTTGCAAGTAATTCTGAAAAAAGACGTTCTAACGTTTCTATATGGGTAAGGTAACTGTGTTCTTTCCCAAGGATAACGATACGTTGGAATATTTCTTGAAGCTTCTGAAAACATAAACGTTCCACCATGTGAACCTGTTCCAAAGAATTCAATGTTTCTAGTAAAATAGAACTGTTCTCAACAGCGGTCTGTGCGGAATCACCCCAATTTCCGAAAAGTGTTTTCACCATAGTAGTTTGATGTCCTAGTGTAATAAGTTTATCGATTTCTATGTAGGAATAATTTCCTTGCACAATCTTGAAGGCTATCTGTTCGGGTTGATCGATGAGATAGCGGCAAATGGGATGGTTAAGTAACGCCAATACATCTTTATGGTAGTATGCAGCTGGCGATTGGGCATGCAATTTCATAAGCATTGTAAAAAATGCTGCCGTAGGGGTTCCTTTCATGGGGAGTCCCATGGTAACATTCACCTGGTTTATCGATTGGGGCAAGGAATACAGTAACGGTATAAGTAGTGCCTCATCTGCCAATACAATTGCAGTTTTACTAAGGGTATCACTGGAAAGGTTGGCAAGATAGTAGCCAGCGTACTTTACTTCCTCAATGCTGCTTTGGGCTGCAACAATGTTTACGGATTTGTTTTGGGTATAATATTCAGGGAATTTGGGAATGGGATGTTTTTGATAATACTTCCAGCTTTCAATAAAAGATCTTAGGAACATGGAAGCTGTATGGGTACTATCTTCAAAAAAGAACGCATCCGAATCCCAGCGGACCTGTGTGCCGCCTGTTTCCAATAAGGCTTGGATAAGATGCTGCTCTGAGGTGTTGAGTGCATTGAAGCCTATAAAATAATGGGGTTGCTTTCCGGCATGCAATATATAATGCTCTATATCTTCTGCAGCCTTTCGGTATACCATTCCCTGATAACCTTCGTGATTGGCAGAAAGATGGGAGGTCAAATTTTCGTAGAAGGGCAACAGATTGTTCCAGAAGTCCAGAAAGTTCTTAATAAGTGGAGTCTCTTCATCGTGAACCCCCCACTTTTCCAGCGATTTAATACCGCCTAGGTATGAAAAGAAGGAGGATGGATTAATAAGATATCTATCTATTTCGCTGAAATCATTGAGAAGTGAAGTAGCCCAGGTAGTATAGGTGGTGAAGTCATCTTTTTTCTGAATCTCTTGGGTGCTTAGGTAGGCTTCATAGCTTTTCAAGAGTAGGGTCTCGTTGGATACGATAGACAATCCTGAAATCTGCTCAATAAATTCTTCAATGCTTATGACGGTGGGAGCGAAGGTGACTTTTTGAAGGTGCTTTCTAAGATAGTGTTTAAAGAAACCGCCTGCCCGCTTGCTGGGAAGTACAATGACGAGATTGGATATGTCGTCATGTTCTTTTTGAATTTCAAGAACAATTTCTTCAAGGAAAGTCGGCATACCCAAAAATAAAAAACGCCTCCCGTTAGGGAAGCGTTTTTTTATAATTTATTTGGAAAGATTACTTCTTCAAAGAAATCTCTACACGTCTGTTTTGTTGTCTTCCAGCTTTTGTGTTGTTAGGAGCGATTGGACGAGACTCACCGTATCCGATAGAAGACAATCTTCCTCCATCCATACCGATAGTAGTCAAGTAATCTCTAACAGCAGCAGCTCTGCTATCAGATAGTGCTTGGTTGGTAGACTCTCTACCAACGCTATCTGTGTGTCCTTCGATAACGAAAGAAGCAGTTGGGTATTCTTTCATTACATCTACGATGCTCTGAAGTACCGCGTAAGACTCAGGACGGATCGTAGACTTACCTGTGTCGAACAAGATAGTCTTAGCGTACTCAGTCAACTGGTTGATTACCTCAACAGTTACTTCTGGACAACCGTTGTTAGCTACAGTTCCAGGAACGTCTGGACACTGATCGTCTTTGTCTAGTACACCGTCGTTATCTCTATCTTCGTAAGGACAACCGTTGTTAGCAGCTGGACCTGGCTCGTTAGGACACTGGTCATCAGCATCAGTGATTCCGTCACCGTCAGCATCAGGACATCCGTTCAATGCAGCAATACCAGGAACAGTAGGACAAGCATCTTGTGGGTCAGCGATTCCGTCACCGTCACTATCAGGACATCCGTTGAATTCAGCTAGACCTGGAGTGTTAGGACATGCATCGTTTCTGTCTTCGATTCCGTCACCATCACTATCAGGACATCCGTTGAACTCAGGAAGACCTGGAGTTTCTGGACACTCATCGTCTTTATCATAGATTCCATCACCGTCAGTATCTTTTCCTCCGAATTTGAAGGCAACACCCGCTGAGTGTTGGAAGTGAATGATTCCGTACTCATCTTCGAAAGCGTGCTTGTAAGTACTCTGGAAATTAAGAGCTAGGTTTTCAGTAACCCAGAAACGAACGCTAGCTAGCGCGTTTGCTGTACCGAATCCAACATCATCTACCCAAGTATAACCACCACCAATACCAATGGAAGGATCGAACCATCCACCAGGACCGTTGATAAGATCTCTAAGGCTGTACTTAATTTCACCATCTGCAGAATAGTAGTTAAGATCGTCAACATCTAGATCACCTAGTTTGTCGATTCTATTGATAGCACCCGCTGCAGTGAAGGTGAAGCCGTTACCGATATATCTTCCAACAGACACTCTGGAAACTGAAGGTAAGATGTTCCAGTGATCGTTCTGGTTGAAGTATTCATCAAAAAGGTCCCCCTTGATTTCTAGATCGCCTATATTCGCTGGTAACCTACCGTTATCGGTAATCCCTACAGGGTACACATCCACGGCGTTTACACCAACTTCAATAGCCCAAGGGTTGTTTTGGTCTTGCGCGCTTACTACCCCTACGGCAAAGATAAAGAGGGCAGCGGCTAAAATACTGTTAAGATGTTTCATATTCGATTGTTTAATTTTAAGTGTTAATAGAGCAAAAGTAAGTTGTTAAAGTTTATTAACAAAAGCAAATCTATTAAATTTTTTGTAAATACAAAGGTCTTGCAGCTTAAATGCAAGTTAAGTCAAATTATTACAATCCGAGTTTTTCCTTTACTTTGATAAAAGCAGCGATGGCCTTGTCCAAATGCTCTTTTGTATGGGCGGCAGAAAGCTGTACTCGTATTCTTGCCTTACCCTTTGGTACCACCGGATAAAAGAATCCTATTACATAAATACCTTCCTCCAACAACATATCGGCCATGGTTTGAGAAAGTTTGGCGTCGTACAACATTACTGGAACAATGGCCGAATCCCCATCAATGATATCGAATCCTGCAGCTTTCATCCCTTTTTTGAAATAAGACGTATTTTCCTCCAGCGTATCGCGCAATGCAGTATCGTTGGCCAACATATCGAATACCTTTATAGATGCTCCTACGATAGCAGGTGCCAGGGAATTGGAAAACAAGTAAGGTCTCGATCGTTGCCGCAGCATTTCGATAATTTCTTTTCTTCCCGTAGTATATCCACCCATGGCTCCTCCAAGCGCTTTTCCTAAGGTTCCAGTAATTATGTCTACGCGTCCCATAACGCCCTTTTCTTCTAAGGTGCCCCGTCCAGTTTCTCCTATGAATCCGGCAGCATGGCACTCATCGATCATTACCAAGGCATCATACTTATCTGCCAAATCACAGATTTCATCTAGGGGGGCTACCAAGCCGTCCATCGAGAAAACACCGTCGGTAACAATGATCTTATGTCTTGCACCATTTTCGTTGGCTGCTTTGAGTTGTTTTTCCAGATCCTCCATATCATTATTGGCGTACCGATATCTCGCTGCCTTGCACAAGCGAACCCCATCGATAATAGAAGCATGATTCAACGAGTCTGAAATGATGGCATCTTCTGGGCCCAACAAAGGTTCGAATACTCCACCATTGGCATCGAATGCTGCGGCATATAAGATTGTGTCTTCCGTTTGATAATAATCTGCAATCTTTTGTTCGAGGTCTTTATGGATATCCTGAGTCCCACAAATAAACCGTACCGAAGACATTCCAAAACCATGTGTGTCCATGGTATCTTTGGCCGCTTGGATGACCTCGGGATGAGAAGATAGCCCTAGGTAATTGTTTGCGCAAAAATTGATAACCTCTTCACCCGTCGAAATTTTGATAACGGCATCTTGGGGAGTGGTGATGATACGCTCTTTTTTAAAGAGGCCTGCATCCTTTATTTCTTGAAGTTCTTGTTGTAAGTGATCTTTAATTTTTCCGTACATTTTTTTGGTTTTTCGGCCTTCAAAGTTAGGCTTTATTTATCATTATTCCATCGGTGTTACTATAAACCAACAACTTTTCCCGGACCACATATCCCATGGATTGTAAGGCGTCTGCATATTCGTAAATCTGCTCTACATATTTTGGGTTGTGCTTCCCTGTTTTATAGTCGATAATAGTAGCAGAATTGTCTTTGTGAACCACGATGCGATCCGGCCGAACCATTTTCTTCGGAGTCGCGATTTCCCGCTCATTGTAAACCTTATGGGGGCTCTCAAAAAATGTGGATAGTTCTGGATGATTAACCAATTGGGTAATCCTATCTTTCAATTCCGAGTATAATTTTTCATCATCGGGAATCGATTCAAAATCCGCAAGCACATTTTGCACATCATCCATGGTATGAATGCGAGCCATCGTGTCATGAAATAAATTCCCCAATCCTATAGCTGTTTCCTGAGCTTCCGTTTCAAAAACCGAGGAAGTAACTATAGAAAGATTACGGGCTTCGGGAGTTGAGGAGGTATAAGGGATTTCGAGGGTTTGATAATCCGATGTATCTTCTTGAACTCCAGGATTGCCGATGGTGCCAAACGTGTAAAGGTTTTTTTCGTGTTCCCACAATCCCAAGGAAATCAGGTACGCAATAAGGAACGTATTGAACGAGTTTAAAGAATCCTTTATGGGTTCCTTTTTGGCAAAAACATAGAGTTCCTGTTTAGGTCTTGTAAGGGCAACATAAAGCAGGTTCATATTGTCCAATTCAAGGGTTGCCCTTCTTGCCTGAACCATTTCCGCGCCCATTGTACCAGTAGCTTCAAGCTCTTTTTTATAATCGATCAAAAGATGATCAAACCCATTTTGTCCCCATGGAAACCAGGTTTTGGGTTCAATTTCCGAATATAGGTTCACATCGGCATACGGAAAGATAACCACTGGGAACTCCAATCCTTTGGATTTATGTATGGTCATAAGTCGAACGGCATTCGCTTTGCTGCTGGACGGAATACTAGCCTTTTCCTTTTCGCTTTCCCAGTATTCCAAAAAGTCTACTTTGCCCTTTCCGGGCCTTTGGGAAAATCGAAATACAAGATCCATGAATGCAGCGGCGAAAACATTCATCTTTGGTTCAAGCTTTAGGGAACCAATACTGTATTCCAGACATTCATATATAGGTAGCTGATGAACGGTTTCAAAACTGAAGGTTACATCGTATCGTTCGAATGCATGAGCCAAATCAGTAATGGAGTGGGTCAGGTTTTCTGCGTAGAATTCATGCCTTGGGCCCGAAATTCTAAAATGGCCGTACAAAAATTCCAGAAAATGTATCCTGGCATCATCGTTTAACGGATCCACCGATAATTGAAGTAGATGCACCAGAAAATCGACGATGTCCGAATTTCGCAGCAAGAGGGTTTCATCAGAAACAAGTGCAATGGAGGAATCCTTTTCCATGAGGTATTCGCTTATGATGATGCCATCTTTCTTGCGCCGGGTTAAGATGCAAATATCTTTGTACGCGAAGCCACGTTCCACCAATTGGTGTATGGTTTTCAGTACTTTTTCAGGGTACAATTCGTGTTCCTCCTCTTTGCCTCGCGCTTCAATAAACTCTAATGCTACATAGCCACCTTCCTTTTTATTGAAATTTTGTGAGCTCCCCTCTTTGTACATTTCTTGGTGGCCAGGATCACTAAAATGTTGGGCAGTAAACTGAAAAAAACTATTATTGAATTCGATGATTTCCTTGGCGCTCCTATAATTGGTTTCCAATACCAAAAGTTCTTTTTGAGATACAGTAAAGGGGTTTTTCTCTTTAGAAAGTTCCATAAACTGTTCGGGGAGTCCACCGCGCCATCGGTATATGGATTGCTTACCATCCCCTACCAGCAAAAGGCTTCCTGTTTCACCGTTGATTGTAGCTTGGGACAGGGCATTGTCCACAAGAGGGATTAAATTTTCCCACTGCAATTGTGAGGTATCTTGAAACTCATCAATAAAAAAGTGGCGATACCGATCTCCCAAACGTTCATAAATAAAGGGTGCCGGTTGATCTTTAATTTCAGAGAAGATCAAGGAATTGAATTCGTTGATGGGAAGTATGTTCTCCTCCTCTTTAATTCGTTCCAATTCTTGATAAACGCCATTCAAGGCGGCAAGGGGAACCAGATTTTTTACGATGTTTTTGTAAAGCTTGAGCTGGTGCACTTTGTCTTTGCAAGAGCTATAGGTCTCCAGAAAATCGGCAGTGAGCAAGTCTATGGTCTGTTGAATGCCTTCTGGGGTTTGCGCCTTGTACAATTTGGTTCCGCCTACTTCCAGGTATTCTTCCAACTTATTTTTGTACACATCATATTCTCCAGCTTCCAACTTTTTGAAATGATTGGGAAAAGTGCCTCGCTGAAATACCTCTAAGGGGATGTTATTTTCTTGTAATTGATCAAGGACAGATTTGGCCAATTGGGTGATCTCCTCCTGGAGTCGCTTTCCTTTTTCAGTAACGACACCTTGCAATTTCATAAAATCGGTTATCGATAGTTCACGGAGTTGCTGTAAGTGAAAAAGATCATTTTCCTTGCCCAATAAAGCAGCTGTCTTTTTAAGGTCGAAGGAAATATCCCAAGATTTATCTTCGTCAGTTTTCCGAAGGGCAAATTCCAGAAGCAATTCGGAAATGGTATCGTCGGTTCCTGCCCTTTCTATAAATTGATCCACTGCTTTGGAAAGAATTTCGTCCGTGTCCAGGGAAACCTCAAAATTGGAAGCCAGTTTTAGATCGTGTGCGAATGTGCGGATGAGTCTATGGTTGAAACTGTCAATGGTTTCAATACTGAATTGTGCATAATGGTGAAGCAGGTGTTTTAGGATGTTTTGCGATCGATCACGGATTTGCCTCACATCCATCGAGGTTTCGGCGATAAGTAGCTCCTGCATTCCCTCAAATTCGGAAGGCACCTTTTCCTTTGCCAATGCAGCTAGGGTGTTGATGATTCGTTGCTTCATCTCGGCCACCGCCTTGTTGGTAAATGTAATTCCCAGAAGGTGCTTGTAGTATCCATCCTGTGGGCGCACTAGGATTTCCTTAAGGTAAGCTTTTACCAAGGCAAAGGTTTTCCCGCTACCTGCCGATGCATTATAAACTACAAATGGAGCTGAAGAATTCAATAGAAACGTATTGCTTGCATAAAGATACTATTAAGAATTTCTATGCGGGTATAAAAACTTACAAATTCCGTAACAATAGAAACCGCGAAATATGTGTAATTTTATAGAAAATTAATAGTAACCTAAAAAGTAACACTATGTCATTCGAATTACCTGCATTACCTTATGCGCACGATGCGCTGGAACCCCATATAGACGCTAGAACCATGGAAATCCATCACGGAAAACACCATGCCGGATATACAAGCAAACTCAATGCCGCTATCGACGGAACCGATCTAGCCGGTAAGAGTATAGAAGCCATCCTTTCTGGATTGGACATGAGCAACAAAGGCGTTCGCAACAATGGCGGAGGGTATTATAACCACTGTTTGTTTTGGGAAGTGATGTCCCCCAATGGAGGCGGTGAGCCTTCAGGTGAACTGGCCGCCGCAATTAATGAGTCCTTCGGAAGCTTTGATGCGTTCAAGGAGACCTTTTCCAATGCTGCCAAAACACAATTCGGTTCAGGATGGGCTTGGTTGTGTGTGCATGCTGGAGGAAAGTTAGATGTTTGTGGTACGCCCAACCAAGACAATCCATTGATGCCTGAAGTAGGTTGCGGGGGAACCCCAATACTTGGCTTGGATGTTTGGGAGCATGCCTACTACTTGAATTATCAAAACCGACGTCCTGACTACGTTAATGCATTTTTCAATGTGATCAATTGGGAGGCAGTTTCAGAAAGATATGCCGCTGGCAAATAATAAATCATCTCCATAAATCATAAAACCCTGTTCATTCCTATTGAACGGGGTTTTTCAGATATTCCCTAAATCGCTACGTTTATTACATAGATTTCCCACTTATTACATTTCCTCTTTTTCTGAAGTCAAGAACCTGTATGTTCGAACCATTGTTCGAAACACCGTTAAAACATGTACTTGCGCCATCTTATTGTATTGTTCCTTTTTTCAAATACCCTTTTAGCCCAAATTGGGATAGGCACGACCCATCCAGATCCCGCCACAGTTTTGGATATTACTGCAAGTGATAAAGGTGTTTTGATCCCAAGGATTGCATTAGATGATATAAATAACGACCAAATTGACGGAGTGAATCCGGTTCCGGAAGGGATGTTAATTTATAATACCCAGACAGCAACGACTGGGGGTAATGGAATAGGTTTTTATTATTTTAATGGAATTGCATGGCAGTCCTTAGGAGGAGGTGGAGCCTCCTCAGGGGATGATTCCGACTGGTACTCCTCAGGAACTACGAGTGCCCCCAATAGTAACAGTGATGACATTTTCACATTGGGAAATGTGAGTATTGGGTCCGATAGCAGCAACTTCCCTTTACAAGTCCTAAGTAACGAGGATAATGCGCTTGTGCGTTATAGCTTGAATACCCCAGGAGATAATGAACAATGGGGGCAGCAAATTGAAATGTCGAATACAGGAAACGGAGTGCAAACGGCACTTGAATTGGATCTCACCAAGAACGGTACTGGAAATCAAATGGGAATATCTTTAAACCTTTCCGGTGCTACCGAAGGAACTAAGGTAGGAATCCAAAATATAGTTTCCGGAGATGGTGATGAACGTTTTTTTGGGATCATTAATGGTATAAGCGGTAGTGGGAATGAGCGCAAATTTGGAACTTCAAATACGGTTACAGGTTCGGGATCGGGAGTGCATAATGGAACCATCAATCAAGTTTATTCAACAGGGGCTGGCTTTAAAGCGGGATCCCGAAACATCATTTCTACCAATGCCTCTGGGAACCATTATGGGGTTACTACATTACTGAATAGTGGTGGGAGTGCGAACAAATTTGGCATCCATAATTCCCTTTCATCCGGCACTTCTGGGAATCAGTATGGTAGTGCTAACTTCATATCAGGTAGTTCCTCAGGAACGCAGTATGCCGTTTTGAATTCTGTTAGTAATACGGGTAATGGCAGTCATTACGGAGTTTTTAATTCAATGAACAGCGACGCAAATGGTGTCAAATATGCAAATTATAGTATCCTTGAAGGAACAGGATCTGGAGATAAATACGGCAATTACGTAGTTATTACAGGAAGTACAGGAGGTGCTTCTACGGGAGGAGATCTCTACGGATATTATGCCGATGTTGCACCGGGCAGTAAAGGCGTTTCTTATGCAGCTTATTTTCTAGGGAATGTGGCTTTTGGATCTGAGGCCTCAGATATCTATACGTTTCCGATTGCACGGGGAACGGCAGGGCAAGTACTTCAATTGGATGGAAGCGGTCAGTTAAACTGGGTTAACCTTCCAAGCCCTTTTGTATCCCAACCTGATTTTGAAGAGATGCAGAAAATACTGAATGAACAAGCGGTCAAAATTGAGCAATTGGAATCCCTCATGAACAAGTTACTTGAAAAGAACCCTGTCGTGGATAAGTAATAAAGAACCAGATGCTTTAAAAAATTTTGAATTTGGTAGGCTGTCCAGAACCAAAGGTCCTGTGGACCTTTGATGTAGATACCCGCGTAAGCGGTATGCGTATTGAGTGGTTGGAGAAACGAGGTCGGGGCTTGGAAACGGCTCGTCCATCTTTTTTGTGCTGAAGAGCATACAAAAAAGGATGAACTCGCCACACCTTAACGATTTGCCCCAATAAAAAAAGGTAGACGAGAGTCTACCTTTTTTTGCCCCAAATCTACCATGAACTTAACCTACTTATGCTATGGTATGATTCAAATATAGCGTATAATTTTTCTGGTGAAATAATTTTTTAGACCAATAGCTCTTTTATTCGTTAAAAGGCAAAATTGGTATGAAAATCCTATTAATTTAATAGGAAATAGACTTCTTTTAGTAGAATACATAAGCCTTATAAAAATAAAAAAGGTAAACGAGAGTTTACCTTTTTTGCCCCAAATCTTACCATGAACTTAACCTACTTATGCTATGGTATGAAGCAAATATAGGACATAAAATCAAAGTGGATGTGGATTTTTCCTACTTTTGGACAAAATGTATTTTATCATCGACAAAATGCATTTTTAGTCCTCAGCCCTTAACTTTTTTAACAATTTTACTAGTAAGCACGTGCGGGATTACCCTCGAAAAAGTGCACAAAAGCCCTATTTACTACTCTTTTACCCCCATTTGTAGGATAGTTGCCGGTAAAGTACCAGTCCCCTAGATTCTTGGGGCATGCCTTGTGTAAATCCTTTACCGATTGGAAAATTACTTTAACCTTGGCATTGATTTCTGGTCCACTGATAATTTCAGCAATTTTATCTGAAATCTGCTCGTCTGTAAAAGGGGCATACAATTCTTTCACTTGATTGATAACAGCCTCATCATCTTCCTTTTCCAACTCCGCCTTGCATTTTTGGTAGATATCTTCGATAATGTTTTCGGTTCCTCTGTCCTTGTGCAATTCCCGAGCAGCATTAAAGGCAACTAAATCCTCAAGGCGCGCCATATCGATTCCGTAGCAATCGGGGTAACGAATCTGTGGTGCAGATGAAACCACGATAATCTGTTTGGGGTTCAATCGATCGAGCATCTTAAGAATGCTTTTCTTCAGAGTTGTTCCCCTCACGATACTATCGTCTATGATCACGAGATTATCGTTCGGTCTTACAAGTCCATAGGTGACATCGTATACGTGGGCTACCAAATCGTCCCGGCTACTATCTTCCGTAATGAACGTACGGAGTTTTACATCCTTAATGGCCAGTTTTTCGGTTCGTATTTTATGAGAAAGGATTTCCTGTAACCGTTCATTGGTCAATTGTTCCTTTTCCCTTAGGATGGCATCGTTTTTTTGCTGATTCAATTCGTCCTGTGCTGCCTCTAGCATTCCATAGAAGGAGGTTTCGGCTGTATTTGGGATAAAAGAGAAGACCGTGTTTTCGGTATCGTGATCTATGCTTTCCAATACTTTGGGCATTACCAATCGCCCCAGCATTTTACGTTCTTGATAAATCTCTGCATCACTACCCCTAGAAAAGTAGATGCGTTCGAAAGAACAGGACTTTCGTTCCAGTGGCTCTATGATTTCAGAAATCTTGGCATCCCCATTTTTCTTTACGATTAAAGCATGCCCTGGGTCCAGTTCATGTACCGATTCGAACGGCACATTAAATACGGTCTGTATTACAGGTCGTTCACTGGCAACCACGACAACTTCGTCGTCCTTATAGTAATAGGCCGGTCGTATTCCTGCCGGATCCCGTAAAACAAAGGAATCTCCATGCCCTAATAATCCTGCCATGGCGTATCCCCCGTCCCAGTTTTTCGCCGATTTTTTCAAGATTTTTTCAATCTTCAGGTTTTCTGCTATAAAGGGAGAGGCTTTTTGTTTGTTGAGACCGTTTTCTTTGGCCCTCTTATATTGCTTTCTTACAGCATCATCCAAAAAGTGACCTATTTTTTCCATGACGGTAATGGTATCGGCCTTCTCTTTTGGATGCATTCCCAATTTAATGAGGTTTTCAAAAAGCTCATTGGTATTGGTCATATTAAAATTACCTGCAATGATGAGGTTCCGGTGCATCCAATTGTTTTGCCTTAGAAATGGATGAACCGTTTCAATACTATTCCCTCCAAAGGTTCCGTAGCGAACATGGCCCAAAAACAATTCCCCCAAATAGGGAATGCGCTTTTTTTGTGCCGCAATGTCATTTTTTATTTCCGGTGCCGCTTCAAATTCACTGTTGATCCTTTCATTGATCTTAGAAAAAATATCCTGAATGGGCTGGGTCGCATTGGAGCGTATTCTGCTAATGTATCGTTCCCCGGGATCCACATCCAGTTTTATGCCAGCGAAACCTGCACCATCTTGTCCACGGTTATGCTGCTTTTCCATCATGAGGTACATTTTATTTACCCCATAGAAAGCGGTTCCGTACTTTTCTTTGTAGTATTCGAGTGGTTTCAGCAATCGTACCATTGCTATCCCACATTCGTGTTTTAATGCATCGCTCATAATGCTCTAAGAAATAAGTATTTCAAATAAAAACGCCCTGAATTTTCAGGGCGTGGTTTTATGTCAATTCTATATCAAATTGAGTTAGGTTCTTAAATTGCTGAAGGCGTTTGTGCAGCTCCGATCGTGAAAGATCGACCAATCGATCTGTTCCAAATTTTTCCACACAGAACGATGCCAATGCCGAACCATTAATAATAGCGGTCTTCATGTTCTCAAAACTATAATCCCCAGTTCGGGCCATATAGCCCGTGAAACCTCCTGCAAAGGTATCTCCAGCACCTGTGGGGTCGAAAACTTCGGCCAATGGAAGTGCGGGCGCATAAAACATTTCTTCGTTGTGAAACAACAGCGCTCCGTGCTCTCCTTTTTTAATTACAATAAACTTAGGACCCATTTCATGAATCTTTTTAGCAGCATTTACCAGGGAGTATTCGCCTGTAAGCTGTCGTGCCTCTTCATCGTTAATGGTAATTACGTCCACTTTTTTAATAACTCGCAAAAGTTCATCAAGGGTATGGTCCATCCAGAAATTCATGGTATCCAAAACGATTAGCTTCGGATTTTTCATCTGCTCAATAACGCTCAATTGGATATCGGGATGAAGATTCCCTAACATCACGACCTCCGCATCCGCATAGGCTTCTGGAACAATTGGATTAAAATCGGCCAAAACATTCAGCTCTGTTACCAGCGTATCGCGCGAATTCATATCGTTGTGATATTTTCCCGCCCAGAAAAATGTTTTTTCGCCTTCTTTAATATCTATGGAATCGGTATGAATTCCTCTTGAGTGCAATAGTGAAATAAAATCCTTTGGGAAATCATCCCCTACTACCGAAATGATACAGGAATCAACTTGAAAGTAGGAGGCCGCCAAACCTATGAAAGGTGCCGATCCACCTGGAATCCTCTCTGCACTTCCGAAAGGGGTTTCAATACTGTCGATGTTAACCGATCCAACGATTACGAGTTTGCCCATGAAGCAAGCATTTACAATGAAGGGGCAAAGATACAATTTTTACAGGTTTTACCATCTCAAAAATAGTGTCCTTTCCCAAAGGTAGAAGGGGCCCTTAACTTCCCAATTGTTGGAGGTCGGAAAAAGTCTTGTACGGTCCCTTGATAAGCAGGGCATTGGTCACTACTGCAGGAAGGGATCCTTCCGGATCGAGGTAGAGTTGCTGGGTATCGGTTGTTGAGCCATTGGTCTCTTCCAAAAGCCAAAACCCCTTAACTTCCTGAATTCGGATGGCATTTTCTTTGGAAGGAATTCCGTCGGGAAGACTTTCAATATGAAGCTTGACTTTATTTTCTGAAATGCGTTCTACAGTGAGTTGCGTTACCACATCCCTATTGCGAACCGGCCATGGTAATTTTTTCATGGCATAGAAAACATGTGTATTGCTTCCTGTTTGAGTTACATAATAACTTGTTCCCGAAACGCTGTTGCCGTCATATTTTGGAGCTTCCAACAATTCATCCAGAATGAGCTGTAGCGGAACTTCCACCTGTGTCATCGCCTTGAACTCCTTCAATTGGGATTCGGGTACCATTCGTGTGTAGATGCGGATACCATCGTTATTCTTCTTGAGGGTCCATGGGGTCTGCCCGAAAAGAAGTGCGATTTGGAAAACAAAAACAAGGGTAAGAATAATTCGCTTCATGCCATTTCTTTTTCCCTTTAGTTCGGCCAAAGGGGAATTAAATTACAAACGAAAGGTTAAAAATTGAAAGATTATTTTCTTCCGAAATCAGCTGGGATCTCACCCCATGCCTTGGTTTCCCATTTTACGACTTGGGTTTTGTATGAATTCTGTTTTAACCAGATCTCTGCTCGGGCAATGAGTTCGAAGAGTTTTTCGTTCTTGCGGGAGCGCTTCAACTTGGTGTTACATTTTTTCTTTTTCACCCATCCCATGGCAATTCGGGAATCACTGTAGATCATTCGGTCACTCTTTTGCTGTTTTAGGTAGGCCAGTCCGTGAACCAATGCCAAAAACTCACCTATATTATTAGTGCCTTGTTCGTAGGGGCCTTGATGAAAAAGCTGTTTGTGGGTTTGGGTATCCACGCCGCGGTATTCCATTTTACCGGGATTGCCACTGGAGGCAGCATCCACGGCAATGGAATAGAGATTGGGATCCCCGATTTTAGCAAGTTCCTCTGGAGAAAGGGATTTCTTTTTGGTGTTCTTTCCTTTATAATCGGCATACTCCTTATTATAGGCCTCTTTGGCCTCGGCAAAAGTTTCGAACGATTTGTACTGGGCGCCTTTTACTCCGGCAATGGATCGCTTGCATTCCTCCCAGCTTCCGAAAATACCGGCTGGGTTGCCAAACCAAACCACATAAAATTTCTGTTTTTTCGACATGGGCTAACCTTCGGATTCTTGCATTAATAGTTCCTCAATAACGATAGGGAAGTTTTTATATTCCAGTTCATGGACTTTTTTTGCTACCTCCTCTGGAGTATATCCTTTTTCAATTGTGGTTTTTTTCTGACAAATGATAACGCCTTCATCGTAGTGCTCGTTTACGTAATGAATCGTGATACCCGTTTCCGTTTCCTCATTTTCGACAACGGCTTTGTGCACATTCATCCCATACATACCCTTACCACCGTACTTTGGAAGCAGTGCTGGGTGTACATTAATTACCTTATTTGGAAATGCATTGAGGATAATTTCGGGAAATTTCCAGAGGAATCCAGCCAACACGATAAGATCGGGTTGTAATTTTTGAAGGGTCTTAAGCACGCCTTCTTCTGAATGCAATTGGGATTTATTGAAATGTGAAGCCTTTGTTTTCAAGGCTTTAGCCCGTTCCAGTACTTTGGCATGTTCATTGTTAGACAGCACCTGAACGACCTCGGCAAATTCGCCCTGTTGAAAGTGTTCTATGATGTTTTGGGCATTGGTACCGTTACCCGAAGCAAAAACCACAATACGCTTCTTCATAAGAATTTACAAGGTGTTAAGAAGTAAATAATTAAAATAAGTTACAAAAGTACGGCAATAGGGTTTTACTTCGCTCAAAAATGTTTAAATTGAGAACACATTTTATAGGCATTATGGTGTTTTAAATTAAAAAATTTTATTTTTGCCACTTAAAATTAAATCTAAAAATTAAGAATTATGTCAGACATTGCATCAAGAGTTAAAGCAATTATCGTAGACAAGTTAGGAGTTGACGAAAATGAAGTTGTAAACGAAGCGAGCTTCACCAACGACTTAGGCGCCGATTCATTGGATACGGTAGAGCTTATTATGGAATTTGAAAAAGAATTCGACATTCAGATTCCTGACGATCAAGCTGAAAACATAGCGACCGTTGGTCAAGCTATTTCTTACATAGAAGAAGCTAAGTAAACCACTTCTTTATGGAATTGAAGCGAGTTGTTGTTACAGGTCTTGGTGCCCTTACCCCCATTGGCAATAACATCCAAGAATATTGGGATGGACTTAGGAATGGAAGGAGCGGATGTGCGCCTATAACCTATTTTGATACCGAGAAGTTCAAAACAAAATTCGCTTGCGAACTCAAAGATTACGATCCACAAAATCATTTTGACAGAAAGGAAGTCCGAAGATTGGACCGATTTGCACAATATGCATTGGTGTCCAGTGACGAAGCCATTACAGATGCCGGAATTAACCTCGAAGAAATCGACAAATTTCGCGTAGGGGTCATCTGGGGTGCTGGTATTGGAGGCTTGGAAACTTTCCAGAATGAAGTTATAAATTATGCAGGAGGGGATGGAACACCACGTTTCAACCCCTTCTTTATTCCAAAAATGATAGCCGATATTGCCCCAGGTAATATTTCCATCAAACACGGGTTTATGGGACCTAACTACACAACGGTCTCTGCCTGTGCATCCTCTGCTAATGCCCTTATCGATGCATTGAATTACATTCGTCTGGGACATTGCGATATGATAGTAACGGGGGGAAGTGAAGCCGCTGTAACCCAAGCCGGAATGGGCGGGTTTAATGCCATGCACGCACTCTCTACCCGAAATGAATCTCCAGAAACTGCCTCTCGACCTTTCGATGCAACCCGCGATGGTTTTGTTTTAGGGGAAGGTGCTGGAGCCCTTATCTTGGAAGAATATGAACATGCCAAGAAACGTGGGGCAAAAATTTATGCCGAAGTTATAGGTGGTGGAATGTCCAGTGATGCGTATCACATGACGGCTCCTCACCCAGAAGGTATCGGCGTTGAAAGGGTAATGCTAAATTGCTTGAATAATGCGGGAATTTCCCCAGATCAGGTAGACGCCATCAATACGCATGGAACCTCTACACCATTGGGAGACGTTGCCGAGCTAAAAGCAATCACGAAAGTTTTCGGGGAGCATGCCAAAAACATCAATATTAATTCTACGAAGTCGATGACGGGGCATCTGTTGGGTGCAGCTGGAGCTATTGAGGCCATTGCCTCTATTTTAGCTTTGGAACACGGAGTGGTTCCTCCAACTATTAACCACACTACGGTCGACGAAAATATAGATCCAACACTCAATCTAACATTGAACGAAGCCCAAGAACGGGAAGTCAATGTGGTGATGAGTAATACCTTTGGTTTTGGCGGTCATAACGCTTGTGTTCTCTTCAAGAAGTTAGACGCCTAAACCCCATGACTTCCTTAAAAAACATATTCACCTCCCGTTCTGAAAAGGACGGAAAGTTTTATATACGGATCAAAAAAATCCTGGGGTTCAAGCCCGGCGATATTTCCATTTATGAGGAGGCCTTTACCCATCGTTCGATGAATACCACGAATGTAGAAGGTCAGCCCCAGAATTATGAACGCTTGGAATTTTTAGGTGATGCTATGTTGGGATCGGTGATTGCAGCGCATTTGTTTAAAAAGGTTCCTGAGGGGAATGAGGGTTATCTTACCAAGATGCGTTCTAAGGTGGTGAGTAGAGAGCACTTAAATGAATTGGGCAGGGATCTGGATCTCATCAGTTTGGTGAAAACGAATATTTCGACCAAGCAATTCGGTGAAAACATCCATGGGAATGTGTTCGAAGCTTTGGTAGGTGCCATCTATTTGGACAAAGGGTATAAATACTGCGAGAAGTTCATTCAGAAAAGGGTGATCAAACCTTATGTCGATATTCAGAAACTGGAAGGGAAGATCATCAGCTACAAGAGTTTGTTCATAGAGTGGTGCCAGAAGAACAAAAAGCCCTTTAAGTTCAATGTTTATGAAGATACCGGAAAGGACCCTCTCAAGCATTTCGCGGTAAAACTGGAACTGGAACAAAATACCGTTGCCAAAGCCAGAGCCACTTCAAAGAAAAAGGCAGAAGAGCGTGCTGCAAAGAGGGCCTACTACAAACTTCAGAAACAAATGCAGGTAAACACCTAATCCTGTCATTTCGCAAACGTTTTCGAAAGGAATTAGCCTAAATTTAATGGTACACCGGGATTACATCCCAAAAACAATGTTTACTTTTAATAAATTTTACGTGTAATGGGCGTCCATAAAATCATCTTGGATGACGATTTCCTGGAAGACTTCTCCCTTATAGCCATTCACTGTAGTGAGGAGGACTATAAGTTGGCCTATTTGATCAATAGTTTCCTGGGGTTTCGTTTGGGCAGAATGAAAGAAGATGTTGTTTTCACTTTGGAGGAAACGGAAATTAGTTTCCCCATTTTTCAGTTCCATTACGAAGCCCAGTATACGCAGTATTACCTAGTGGGTAATAAATGCAAATGGGAAATGAAAAAGGAAAACGAAGGTATGGGACTGTTTGGAGGTTCAGGTTCGGAAAAGATTGTGACCTCCTACCTACTGCCCGAATTGGAACAGCCCGATTACTTTTTAAAGATTGAATCCGATGGTACTCAGGTTCCCATTCGCAAGTATATTGCCATGATCAATGAAATTAATCAGGTGATCTCTGCATACGAAGTAGACGGTGATAAAATTAAATCCAATAACCACTTAATATTCAACTAAATGCCAAATCAAAAGAAAACTAAAATTGTTGCAACCCTCGGGCCATCCACAAGTCAGAAAAAGGTGTTGAAAGACATGATTAAGGCTGGGGTGAATGTGTTTCGTATCAACTTCTCGCATGCCAAGTATGAGGACGTTACAGCACGCATAAAAATGATTCGGGAATTAGGGGATGAACTAGGCACCTCCACAGCTATTTTGGCCGACCTCCAAGGGCCTAAGCTAAGAGTGGGGATGATGAAGGAAGAAGTGGTGGTGCAACCTGGTGATGAGATTGATTTTTGCACCGGCGATGAGTTTGAAGGCACCTCCAAGCGGGTGTATATGAACTACGATAATTTCCCTAAAGATGTAAAACCGAAGGAGCGAATCCTTTTGGATGATGGGAAACTTATTTTTGAAGTTGTATCTACCAATAAAAAAGACACCGTGCGAGCCAAGGTGATTCAAGGAGGGCCGCTTCGATCCAAAAAAGGAGTGAATCTTCCCAATACAAATATTTCTTTACCGGCGTTAACCGCGAAGGATAAAGAAGATGCTGTATTTGCTGTTAGTCAGGAGGTAGATTGGATCGCCCTTTCTTTCGTGCGTCATGCGGAAGACTTAAAAGAGCTACAGGCCTTGATAGAGGCACATAGCGAATATAAAATCCCGATTGTCGCTAAAATTGAGAAGCCCGAAGCGGTTAAAAATATAGATAAGATCATCGCTTATTGCGACGGCCTCATGGTGGCCAGGGGTGATCTTGGGGTGGAGGTTCCGGCAGAAGAAGTTCCGCTTATTCAGAAGGAATTGGTGCTTACCGCCAAGAAGGCGCGAATTCCTGTAATTATTGCCACGCAGATGATGGAGACGATGATTAGTTCCCTAACCCCCACACGTGCTGAGGTGAACGACGTGGCCAATTCGGTAATGGATGGAGCCGATGCCGTTATGCTTTCTGGGGAAACTTCCGTAGGGAAATATCCCGTAGAGGTTATAAAAACCATGGCGAATATCTGCAAACAGGTGGAAGGATCCGAATTGATTACAGTTCCGCAGGAACCACCACATATACGCACCAATCGATATATCACCAAAGCCGTCTGTTATCATGCCGCAAATATGGCCAATGAGATCGAGGCCCGAGCGATCTGTACCCTAACAAATAGTGGTTACACGGCCTTTCAGATTTCTGCTTGGCGACCCGACGCCCATATTTTGGTGTATACTTCCAATAAGCGCATCCTATCTAGACTCAATCTGCTTTGGGGTGTAAAATCCTTTTACTACGACAAGTTTGTGAGTACCGATGAAACCGTGGAAGATGTGAACCGCATCGCGTATGAAAAGGGGTTTGTGAAGAAAGGGGATTATCTTATTAATCTAGCTGCCATGCCCATCGTGGAAAAGGGAATGGTGAATACGTTGCGGGTTTCACAAGTATAAACAAAGCTGGTTTCCATATTAAATTAGACCAATTGGTTTAAATCAGAAATTAGTTTTATCTTTACCCCCATGGGATACAAGCACAACAAGGAGGAAATACTCGACACGGGCTATCATGTGCTTCGGAAAAATGGCTATCATGGCGTTGGGATAAATGAAATCCTTAAAGAAGCCGGTATCCCCAAAGGCTCCTTTTACAACTTTTTCAAATCCAAGGAAGATTTTGCGATACAGGTCATGGAGCACCATGCCATGGATCAAGGTAATTGGATTACCCGTTTTTTTGAAGAGGCCAAAGGAACTCCCATTAATAATCTCAAGTCTTTTTATGAAACCCTTATCGCACTGAATGAAAGCGATGCGTATTCCAGTGGCTGTCTTATTAATGTAATCAGCAATGAAGTGGGGAGGACCCATGATTCGATTGCCCACTGTGCCAATGATTGCTTTCTGGGATGGATCAACATCATTTCGAGGGAAATTAAAAAGGGTCAGGACGCCGGTGAAATTCGTAAAGATTACAGTGCACTCGAAATTGCAGAATACCTACATTCAGGAAGTTATGGGGCTTTTTCCCGTATGAAAGTGACACGTTCACGGGTATATCTGGATATTTGGTGGGATATGTCTTTTACTTTTATTCAAGAGCAATAAAAAAATTTAAAATCAAAATAAGTAGAACGGTCTAATTAAAATTATATACTATGAAAACCTATCTAAGATTTACCTTGTTACTCATTACAGTTTCCGTCTTGTATTCTTGTAAATCGGTCGATTTGCGTAGCGACTACCTCAAAGAAAATACCGCCGAAAATGGGATGGCTCAAAAAGGAATTCAACTTTTAAAAGAAGCCAATACTGCCATGGGGTATAGTAATTTGGCATCCACACAAGTATACGAAGCCACAGCTCACTTTAAATGGAAGGGCGCTCTATTGTTGATGCCTATGAATTCGCTTCCCGGAAATAACAAGAAGGATATTCAATTTCGCTTTGCCACCAATTCTTTCGATGGTCAAGTGGAGTATTTGGAGGGTAGGAAAGAAAACAAAATCCATGGATTGCAATCCTGGCAAGGGTATTACACAAAGAATGCCGATGAAACCGTGAAAGAATGCAATAGCAAACGTTATTCCTGGGGGCTTGCCACCTATCACTACCTTATAGAGGCGCCCATGCGATTACTCAATGCGGAGATCATAAAATATGCGGGCGAAAGAACAGTAAATGGAAATGACTATGACCTTGTCTTTGTTTCTTGGGGAAGCGAAGCCCCCAATAAGGAACACGATCAATGGTTGTTGTACATCAACAAGGAAACCAAGTTTATCGATATGACAGAGGTTACTATTAGCGACTTTTTTGTACCAACTCCAAAAGGATTACAGCACGGAAGCATATTGTTTGCCGAAAGGACGAAGACTTCCATTGGTGCGCATTTGCCTTCGGAAGTAATCATACAAATTGGAACTCCAAAGGATGAGAAAAAGGGCGTTTACAGGATTCAATTGAAAGATTACAAATTTGACAGTTTCGATAAAGACCTTCTCTATCCACTCAAAGATTTAGAGTACATAGGTGATTCCAAACCGGATTTAAGCAAGTAAAAATTGCAGAAATATCGTATTTTTTATCGATGAAATTGTATCGAAATCTTTCAATGATGGCAGGCTTGTTTACAATAATGGGCCTGCTTTCATCCTGTACAGTCTTGCAATGGCGGGAAACGGATACTGAGATAATGGAACGGCATGAGGAACTCAATATCCCGGCGACCCTATCCTATTTCGAAGTAGACAGTTTGGATTTGAAAATCCGGATCCTTGAAGTATCACAGTTTCAAAAAGAGATTAATTTGCTATTTCTTCATGGATCTCCTAGCTCACTTTCCGCATGGAATGGCTATATGACCGATAGTACATTGATAGACAGGGCCAATTTATATACATTGGACCGTCCGGGATATGGATATTCCAATTTCGGGGATGAAATGACCTCCATTTCCCTTCAAGCCCATCTCATAAGTGAAATTATTTCTGAAAAGCACCTGAATAACGTAATTACCGTAGGCTCATCCTATGGAGGTCCACTGGCGGCTCA
>JAHQVM010000105.1 GCA_019634365.1 Flavobacteriaceae bacterium
AAGAGAATGTGAATGGGCTGCATAAGGGCTTTGTTCTTGTAGTTGGGTAAAAATACAAAGTTTGCCCAATAGCCACTCTTTTTTTAGTATTTTTAGGGTCTTACGACACCTACATTTACAAAAAAAACCTATGAAAACTAAAATTTTACTTTGCACAATTGCGCTTTGCCTATGTGCTTCAGTTAAGGCGCAGGAATACCTTCGAATGATTGAAGAAGGAACCCACACAGTAGCTGAGATTGTTCAGAATGCCGAAACCTATTTTCAAGATCGGGACAAGGGCCGTGGATCGGGTTACAAGCAATTCAAGCGTTGGGAATATATGGCAAATCGCCTCATGAACGAAGAGGGCTATGTAACACCCATTACCGAGAACATTTCGGAATTGGAAAATTACAATGCTTACCTCAACAATACCTCGGGTCAAAGGGCATCCTTGAATGATAATTGGGAAGAGCTCGGGCCCGTCAATTGGAATGCTACCACTTCTTGGAACCCAGGTGTAGGAAGAATAACAGGGATTTCTGTAGATGCGACCAATTTCGATCATATGATCGTAGGAGCGAATACTGGTGGAGTTTGGAGATCTGTCGATGGAGGAGCTACTTGGACTCCATTAGGAGACTATTTTTCGAATATGACTGTATTTTCCGTTACGATAGATCCAAACGATTCGGATACGTATTACTTTGGATCTTCTTCGGGGCTTATCTATAAATCCACAGATACCGGAGGAACTTGGAATCAGATTGCAGATTTGGGTAATTCTGCTGTGAACAAAATATTGGTGAATCCGAATGACTCCGATATGATTTTTGCCTCTTCTTCCAATTCTGGGGTGTTCAGAACCACCAATGGTGGGACCGATTGGACACAGGTGGTAAGCTCTAGGGGGTACGATATAGAATTTAAACCGGGGGATACCAATACGGTCTATGCTTCCAGTTATGGAGTGTTTAGATCTACCGATGGAGGAGCTACTTTTAGTGCCATAGGATCTTGGGATGACGAGGCCAAGATGATGGGTGTTTCTGCCGATAACCCCGATGTTTTGTATGTTGTTGATGAGGACAACGGTGGATTTGGAGACATTTACCGATCTGATGATAGTGGAGATACTTTTACTTTATTGCCACATACAGGAAGAAATTACTTTGGCTATGACACTGGAGGAAACAATCCAGGAGGGCAAGCGCCACGGGATATGGATATAACTGTAAATCCCAATGATGTGGATGAGGTACATATAGCAGGAATCCTTACATGGCGTTCTTTGGACGGTGGACAGACCTTCGAAAATACCAGCGATTGGATTCCAGGTTCCGCAGCATCTGCCAATGTGGGATATTGTCATGCCGATGTGGATATTTTGGAGTTCTACGGAGGAACTCTCTTTGTGGGAACCGACGGAGGAATTTTCAAAGCAGCGACTCCTGCGATAACCAGTGAAACCATGTATGAAGATTTGACTACTGGAATAGGGATTCGACAATTTTACAAAATAGGTATTTCTCAAACGGAAGATGTAATCGTAACAGGAGGCTCTCAGGATAACGGTACCTCTTTCTATTCAGAGACTACCGGTGAATGGAGAGACTGGATTGGAGCCGATGGAATGGAAGGGTTTGTAGATAAGAACGACACCGATAAGATGTTCGGAATGATTCAATTTGGGGAAATGTATCGAACGTTCAACGGAGCAACCGGTATTACCAACTTACCAGAGCCACCTGGTAATGGAAATTGGGTAACTCCTTTCGAACAAGATCCTGTGGAGGATGGAACCGTTTATGTTGGATACGAAAGAGTGTTCAAGTCCACCAATTTCGGTGCGAATTGGGATCCAATTTCTCAGGATTTTGGCGATAGTTTGGATGAAATGAAAGTAGCGAGAACCAACAACCAAATCATTTATGCCTCTAGAGGAGGACTCATTTACCGTACCACGGATGGCGGTGCAACCGATTGGGAGCAACTAGCACTCCCAGGTGGTCTCATTAATAATTTTGCGATCCACCCCGAAGATCCTGATACAGTAGCTCTTGCGGTTAATGGTTCTAATAAGGTGCTTATAACCAATGATGGTGGACAAACATGGAGTCCACTTTTACTGAATTTACCCAACTTCCAAGCACTATCCATTGTTTGGGATAATAACGGAGAGAATGGGCTGTATCTAGGTATGAATTACGGGATTTACTACATCGATGATACTTTCACTGAATGGCAGCCGTATTTCAACAATTTGCCCAACGTGATTATCAATGAGTTGGAAATCAACTTTGCTGAAGGGAAAATCTACGCTGGTTCCTACGGAAGAGGGCTTTGGGTATCATCTACGCAATATGGAACGATATTGAATACGGATGAGAACGTACTTTCGGAAGAAAAAGTAGTTCTGTTGCCCAATCCCGCCAATGAGGAAGTTACCATTCAGCTTACAGAAGCAATGGAAACCGATATTCGAGTGTTCGATATGGCAGGTAAACTATTGATCTATCAAGCCGATGTGGAAATTAATGGAAGGCATTCCATTGATATATCACAATTGAATACGGGAATCTATTTTGTAAGAATGAATTCCGATTATGGTACCGTTACCAAACGAATAATTAAGGAATAGGTTTCAGATAATTTTACAGGGAATGCTTCAGAAGACCCACGGGTTTCTGGAGCATTTTTTTTATCTTGCCGGCAACTTTCTCCTATGGACTTTTCTTCGAAACTTTTAGAAAATGCGGTAAACGAAGTGTCTCAACTTCCCGGTATAGGTAGGCGCACAGCACTTCGCCTCGTTTTGCATTTGTTAAAGCAACCCACGGAGCAGACGCAGCAGCTTTCAGAAAGTTTGCTGCGCCTTAGAGAAACCATAAACTTTTGTAAGAATTGCCACAATATTTCCGATACCCAATTGTGTGAAATATGTGCCAATCCGAATAGAGACGAATCCATTATTTGTGTGGTCGAAGACATCCGTGATGTCATGGCTATTGAAAACACAAGTCAATACCGAGGGCACTACCATGTGTTGGGAGGCAAAATTTCTCCCATGGACGGAGTGGGACCAGGCGACCTTACCATTACTTCCCTTGTTGAAAAGGTGAAAAGTGGTTCCGTAAAAGAGCTCATATTTGCATTGAGTTCGACCATGGAGGGTGATACCACCAACTTTTACATTTACAAGCAAATTGAAGGCAACGATGTTGCTACCACTACTATTGCCAGGGGAATTTCGGTTGGGGACGAATTGGAATATGCCGATGAGGTAACCCTTGGGAGGAGTATCCTGCATAGAATCCCATTCGAATCTTCCCTGAAAAACTCCTGATCTTTTGAAGTTATCCGTTATCATCCTTAATTACAATGTTCGCTACTTTTTGGAGCAATGCCTCATTAGTGTAGAACGTTCGTTAAAAGGGATCGATGCCGAGATCATTGTGGTCGATAATAATTCGGAAGATGATAGTTGTGCCATGGTGAAGCAAAAGTTTCCCCATATTTTACTTTTGGAAAACAAAGAGAATGTTGGTTTCAGTAAAGCCAATAATCAGGGAGTTGCGATGGCAAAAGGGGAATACGTGTGTATTCTCAATCCAGATACGGTGGTTGCGGAACATACCTTTAGCAGTGCACTTCAGTATGCAGAAAAAAAAGACAAGCTTGGAGCCTTGGGAATTTATCTGATGGATGGAACGGGAAACTTCCTTCCCGAAAGCAAACGAAATGTACCCACCCCAAAGCGTTCCCTCTTAAAAATGCTGAGAAGAACCCGTGGCAAGAATGGATACTACGCCAATTATTTAGGAGAAAAAGAGCATGGAACCATCGAGGTTCTAGTTGGGGCTTTTATGCTCATGCGAAGACAGGTCTATGAAGAAGTGGAAGGCTTTGATGAGGATTATTTCATGTATGGGGAAGATATCGACCTATCGTACAAACTGATGAAGGCGGGATATGAAAACGAATATTTAGGGAGTTTGTCCATGCTTCATTATAAAGGGGAAAGTACGCAAAGGGATACAGCCTATCTCAATCGATTTTACGGTGCCATGCGTATTTTTTACCGAAAGCACTTTAGGGGTAATATTTTCCTTAATACAGCCGTAAAAGTGGGCGTTCAATTGGCAAAGTTTCAACGGAAGTTGGTGGAAAGGAAAAAGCAAATTCGCCCTGTCCAATGTAAGGAGGTCCTTGTTTTTACGGAGAACATTGGCCTGTTGCAAAAAATTTCCGAACATTTCGACTTACCGGTGAAATCTGCCTCCAAAATGATACTGGAACGGGCTACTTTTCACAATACCCTTTGTGTTTTTGATGTTGCCTATATGTCCTACGGACAGATATTCAGTGTTATGGAATTACTTAAAAACAAGGAAAACAGTTTCCGAATTAAACCGCCAGGTTGTAATTTTATCATCGGAAGCGACCGCAGCGATGAGAAAGGAGGCGTTTTACAGCTTTAATTGTCAAATTCGTAAAGTGAAGATGCAAAGCGCCGTTATTTTTGAATTATTTAAAATAAAAACACGCAAATTTTATTAATTTTGCATTCAAATTAAAATTGAGTTTCTAGCGTTATGGCGAGATTTGAACTGAAATTACCTAAAATGGGGGAAAGTGTTGCAGAAGCAACCGTTACCAACTGGCTTAAAAATGTCGGGGAAACCATTGAAGCCGATGAAGCCGTATTGGAAATCGCTACCGATAAAGTAGATAGTGAAGTGCCCAGTGAGGTGGATGGAACATTGGTGGAAATCCTTTTTCAGGTAGATGATGTGGTTCAGGTAGGACAAACCCTAGCCATTATAGAAACAGATGGAGAGGTGAGTGCTGAAGCTCCAGCTGCAGAAACCGCAAAGGTTTCAGAACCGGCTCCGGCCATAGCCGAAGTAGAAAACACGGTAATAGCTGCCAAGGAAGCTACTCAAACTGTTATCGAAAGCAGTGGAGATCGTTTTTACTCTCCATTGGTGAAAAATATTGCGGCGCAGGAAGGAATTTCCCAAACAGAACTGGATGCCATTTCAGGAACAGGAAAAGACGGACGCGTTACTAAAAACGATATTTTATCCTACGTAGAAAATAGGGGAGCTGCACCTGCACAACCCGCCCAAAAGGAAGTGGCAACGCCAACTCCAACAAAAGCAACACCGAGTAAAGCCGCAACACCAGTTTCGGTAAATGGCGAGGACGAAATCATAGAAATGACCCGCATGGGGAAACTCATCGCACACCATATGGTAGAAAGTGTCTCTACGTCTGCCCATGTACAGAGTTTTGTGGAGTGCGATGTTACCAATATTTGGAATTGGCGTAAGAAAGTAAAAACGGCCTACGAAAAACGTGAAGGGGAAAAATTGACCTTTACTCCCATCTTCATGGAGGCTGTGGCTAAAGCCTTGAAAGACTTCCCATTGATGAACATTTCCGTTGATGGGGATACCATCATCAAGCGCAAGAATATCAATTTGGGAATGGCAGCTGCCTTGCCCGATGGAAACCTCATCGTTCCCGTGATAAAAAATGCCGATCAGCTCAATTTGGTGGGTATGAGTAAGGCGGTGAACGATCTTGCCGGTAGAGCCCGTAACAATCAATTAAAGCCAGATGAAATTCAGGGTGGAACCTATACTGTTACCAATGTAGGTACCTTTGGAAGTGTGATGGGAACCCCGATTATCAATCAGCCACAAGTAGGTATTTTAGCGTTGGGTGCTATTAGAAAAGTTCCTGCTGTTATCGAAACCCCAGAAGGGGATTTTATTGGCATCCGTTACAAGATGTTCCTGTCGCACAGTTATGATCACCGAGTGGTGAACGGTGCTTTGGGAGGTCAGTTTGTGAAAGCGGTGGCCGATTATCTAGAAGCTTGGGATGTAAATCGAGAAATCTAGTTTTTTAACTTCGTTGATACTATTTCAAGATCATCGAACCCAAAAATCGTGTGGGTTTTATTCCAGATCACAGGAAACCGAATGCGTGTTTCTGAAGTGAGTTCCTTGTCTATAAAGGCCATGAACTGCGCGTAAAGGGCTCCATCTTTGGCAATATCGAAAACCCGATGTTGGATACGTTGGTTCATCAGGTGTTCTTCCAAGGCATCGCACTTGTCACAATTCGTCAACCGGAAAATCACCAACTTCCCTTTTATTCCGTTTTCTATATCCACCACTTGTTTTTCGTGGGTAATGCTTACATCGTTATCCAACCCTTCATTCACAATAAGATCATAGGTATACTGGGAAGGAACATGGGTTAGTTCAATGAGGGTAATCATAGGGGATTTTGAAAAGGGTGGAAGGTCTTTGAGAACGGGTTTATCTGCACTTCTGCGATATCCTTCTGCATGCACCATAAGAAATACATTGAGCGTATCTGCTGTTTTGTTTTCGGCCATAAGTACAAGCCGTTTGCCTGCTTTCTTTTCCGAAATGACCACTTTTTCATTTTGTGCCGTCATCGTACTCCCCAAAAGCATTCCGAAAATGATGATAACTTTTAAAACATTCCCCATATCGCAAAAATAACAATTGTTACTTTTGTAGCAGAAATCGTACCATGCAGCTAAAATTATCCAAACCTATTTGTTTTTTCGACCTTGAAACCACCGGAGTAAGTGTTTCTTCCGATCGTATCGTAGAAATTTCGGTCCTTAAGGTATATCCCAATGGAAATAAGGAAAGCCATACCTGGCGTGTAAACCCTACCATCCCCATTCCTAAATCGGCCAGTGATGTACACGGTATTACCAATGATATGGTGGCCAATGAACCTACTTTTAAAGAGTTGGCGCCTAAAGTGCATGCTTTAATGAAGGAGAGCGATTTTGCAGGATTCAATTCCAATCGTTTCGATATTCCATTACTTGCGGAAGAACTGCTTAGGGCAGATGTGGATTTCGATCTCAAGAAAGGCTTGGCGGTAGATGTTCAGACCATTTTCCATAAAAAAGAGAAACGAACGTTGGGGGCTGCTTACCAGTTTTACTGCGATAAGAATTTGGACAACGCCCACAGTGCCGAGGCCGATACCATGGCTACTTATGAAGTCTTGTTGGCGCAATTGGATCGGTACGAAGATTTGGAAAATGATGTGCCGTGGCTGTCGCAATTTAGTGCCCACAAGAATTTTGCAGATTTCGCCGGTTTCATTGGCTATGCCAAAGACGGCCGTGAAGTATTCATGTTCGGTAAGCACAGGGGACAATTGGTGGAGGATGTCTTGGAGAAGGAACCTGGCTATTTTGGATGGTTGCTCAATGCCGACTTTCCACTCTATACCAAGAAAGTTCTGACTCGAGTAAAGCTAAGAAAGCTCAATAATAAATTGTAACCTGCTTATGAAATTAATTTGTGTAGGAAGAAACTATGCTGCGCATATAGAAGAGTTGGAAAATGAACGTCCCAAGGACCCTATTCTTTTTTTAAAGCCAGATACTTCCATTTTACTGAAAAAGAACCCATTTTTCATTCCCGATTTTTCCAACGACGTTCATCACGAAGTGGAAATTTTGGTAAAGATTAAAAAAATCGGGAAGCATATACAGCAAAAGTTTGCACATAAGTATTACGATGAAATTGGATTGGGAATCGACTTTACCGCAAGGGATTTGCAGCAACAGCTCAAGGATAAAGGGCATCCATGGGAAAAAGCCAAGGGATTTGATGGTGCGGCAGTGATCGGTAATTTTTTACCTAAAACAACGTTTAACAGTGTGGATGATATCGATTTTAGGTTGGAAAAGAATGGAAAGGTTGTACAGCAGGGAAATACCAACCTAATGTTGTGGAAAATTGATGCGTTGATCGAATATATATCGAAATATTTCACTTTGAAGATAGGAGATATTATATTTACCGGCACTCCGGCTGGTGTAGGAAGGGTTTCGGCCAATGATGTTTTGAAAGGGTACATAGAGGAGACGGAGTTGTTTTCAATTAAAGTAAAATAAGTATATGAGCAAATTATATTCTATAGATAGTCTAAACGAGATTTCTGGAGGGGACAAGGAATTTATGGCGGTGGTTGCCCAGACTTTTTTGGATGAAATCCCGCCCGACCTATCATCCTTAGAGGAGGCCATCGAGAATGACAATAAAGAACTGGCGTACCAGTTTGCACATAAAATGAAACCGAATATCGAAATGTTCGGAATCGATTTAATCAAACAAATTACTGGGATAGAATCTTGGACCAAAACTTCCAAAGGCACGGAAAGCGTACTTTCCCATATTGAACTTGTTTCTACTACGTTGCACAGGGTTTTTGATGAATTAAAAGAGGACTTCGACCTTTAAATAGATGCTTGCCGAAATCATAACCATTGGAGATGAAATTCTAATTGGTCAAATCGTAGATACCAATTCAGCCTACATTAGTAAGGAATTGAACAAGGTAGGTATTCAGGTATATCAAATCACTTCCGTTCAGGACGAGCGTCAGCATATACTCAACGCTTTAGAAGAAGCCCAAGACCGTGTAGATGTGGTTTTGGTAACGGGCGGATTAGGCCCAACCAAAGATGATATTACCAAGCAAACCTTTTGCGAGTTTTTGAACGATTCTCTCGTGGAGAATACCGAGGTCCGTGAAAATATTGAGTTTTTATTCAAAAAATACTTCAACAAACTTCCGGTAGAGGCTAACCTTAAGCAGGCCTTGGTGCCTTCGACAGCAAGGGTTCTTAAAAATCGCCATGGAACTGCACCAGGGATGTGGATGGAAAAAGACGATACGGTATTTGTATCCATGCCCGGTGTTCCATACGAAATGAAATCACTTATTCAATACGAGGTGATCCCGGCTATTATAAAAAAATTCAATCGCCCTTACATTTACCACAAAACACTGCTTACCTATGGGTTGGGGGAGAGTACCATAGCCGAGCGCATTGCCGATTGGGAAGAAGCGTTGCCGAAACACATTAAATTGGCCTATCTTCCTTCTTTGGGAAAAGTACGACTTCGGTTGTCATCCAAGGGGGAGAGTGAAGAACAACTCATTAAGGAGGTCGATGCCCAGATGGATCAATTGCATGAAATGGTATCCGATATCGCTGTGGGTTACGAAAATGAAACCTCGGTCACGGAGCGCATTGGCGGACTACTGCAACAAAAGGGGAAGACCTTGAGTTTAGCCGAAAGTTGCACCGGAGGCGCTTTGGCACAGGAGATTACACAGCATCCCGGAGCTTCTGTCTTTTATCGTGGTAGCATTGTTCCTTATGCCACCGAACTGAAAACCTCGATTTTAGGCGTTGATGCTAAGATCATCGAAGCGCACAATGTCGTAAGCCTGCCTGTTGCTGAGGCCATGGCACGACAGGCCACACAAGTGTTTGGCAGCGATTATGCCATTGCTACTACGGGAATAGCAGGTCCTACCAAAGGTGATGGAGAAGATGAGGTAGGAACGGTATGCATTGCGATTGCAACTCCCGAGGGGATGATTTCGGAGAAATTCCAGTTCGGAAAAGCAAGGGAACGGGTTATTAAGAAATCCGTGAATAAGGCCTTCGAAATGTTACTGAAAGAAATTTCCAAAAACTAAAATTCTTTTGTTGGTCAAAAGAATTTATTTCCTTAAATTTGCACCCTGTTTAAAAATATCTATTAAAAGCGAGTACAATGTCAAGAGTTTGTGAGCTTACGGGAAAAAGAGCAATGGTTGGAAACAATGTTTCTCACGCGATGAACAAAACCAAGAGAAAGTTCAACGTTAATTTGGTGAAGAAGCGTTTCTACATTCCAGAAGAGGACAAGTGGTTAACACTACGGGTATCTACTTCTGCATTGAAGAACATTAACAAAAAAGGTATTTCTGCCGTAATTAAGGAAGCCCGCGAAAAAGGGTACTTGAAGCAGTAATCGCATAATTTTTAAAGTCTACCAAGATGGCTAAGAAAGGAAATAGAGTTCAAGTAATTTTAGAGTGCACAGAGCACAAGGAATCTGGAATGCCAGGAACTTCCCGTTACATTACGACCAAGAACAAGAAAAATACTCCGGACCGAATGGAATTGAAGAAATTCAATCCAATCCTAAAGAGAATGACTGTACATAAAGAAATTAAATAAGTTAAGTGTCATGGCAAAGAAAGCAGTAGCATCGTTACAAACAGGATCCAAGCGTCTAACCAAGGCCATTAAAATGGTAAAGTCTGAAAAGACTGGCGCTTATACTTTTGTTGAGTCTATCATGGCTCCAGACCAAGTAAACGATTGGTTGAAGAAGCAATAATCAACCGATTCGATCATAAACGAAGCCACTTTTTTACGAAGGTGGCTTTTTTTGTCCTCCAAAGTTCGCTTGCATAAGAACCAAGGAGGGTGTATTTTTGGCATCGCCACCAGAAGCATATGCGAAAAGTGGGCGTTCCATAAAGTGGAACCTATGGTTCACTTGTTGACTGGGCTGTACGCTGTATCTTTTTCTTTGGACCTCGATACATCCGCAGGACTCTGAGTCTTCAGAACTACGTTCTGAATGTATCGAAGCGCTGCGGTCACTCGGTCACCTAAAGAAAAAGGATGCCGCTGCCATCCCTAACGCAGTAATAATCTCAGAACTCACTATGAGCTTTTTCAAAAAAATATTTTCAAAAGAGAAAAAAGAAACCCTGGACAAAGGACTCGAAAAGTCCAAAACCTCTTTTTTCGATAAACTTTCCAAAGCCGTTGCCGGAAAGAGCAAGGTAGACGACGACGTATTAGACAATCTCGAAGAAGTCTTGGTTTCCAGTGATGTGGGTGTGAATACTACCCTTAAAATCATAGAACGTATCGAAGCCCGAGTGGCTCGCGATAAATATATGGGCACAGACGAGCTCAATCAAATCCTACGCGAAGAGATTGCTGGCTTATTAAGCGAGACCAATACAGGAGACGCCACCGAAATTGAAATACCAGAAGTAGAGGGGCCCTATGTCATCATGGTTGTTGGAGTGAATGGAGTAGGGAAAACCACTACCATTGGAAAATTGGCCAATCAGTTTAAAAATGCAGGCAAAAAGGTAGTTTTGGGCGCTGCAGATACCTTTAGGGCGGCAGCCATAGATCAGTTGCAGGTATGGGCCGATCGCACAGGGGTTCCCATTGTAAAACAGGAAATGGGAAGTGATCCTGCGAGTGTTGCTTTCGATACCCTGCAGAGTGCTGTGAACCAGAATGCCGATGTCGTAATTATCGACACGGCGGGACGTTTGCACAACAAGGTAAACTTGATGAATGAGTTAACCAAGGTAAAACGGGTGATGCAAAAAGTAGTGCCCGATGCGCCGCACGACGTAATGTTGGTGTTGGATGGTTCTACAGGGCAAAACGCCTTCGAACAGGCCAAACAGTTTACAGCGGCTACCGAAGTTACAAGCCTGGCCGTTACCAAATTGGATGGGACCGCAAAAGGCGGTGTGGTGATTGGAATTAGCGATCAGTTTCAAATTCCTGTAAAATATATTGGCGTAGGGGAAGGGATTGAAGATCTTCAGGTTTTCAATAAGTTTGAGTTTGTAGATTCATTCTTCAAGTAAGATGTCATTTCAGCTAAGTGATTGGTGGAAAGACCTTATCACTAAATTGCTTCTTCTCTATTCCGTATTCAAAATAGGGGGTAATGTGTATGCTATTTTTCAGGTCCATTTCACACTTGAAAATCCCTTAATTCCCGACTATTTCAAACACTATACTTCTTTTCCATCGTATTTTCTCATTCCCATTTGGTTAATTATTGGCATCATTAGCTGGCGATTAATAAAACGGGAAGGACTCTTAAAAAAGTGGTTCTATGTATATTTTATAGGGACATTGATTTACATCTTTTTTGTGGAAGCTTTATTGTTTCAACTATTGCACTATATCAATCCCTACGGGTGAATTATATGATATCAAGCGGATCAAATTGCTTAGAAATGATACCACTCGGATCCTTGCCAAACCAATCAGAAATTATATCGGAGTAAACGTTTCTAAAGTCGATGGTATAGGAAACATCCCCATCGTCCAGTCCCATCAAATTCGGCGCAGCATTGTAAATACCTGGGCGGATCAACCGATTTCCAATTAAAAACAAATTATTGGCTTTGCCATGATCGGTTCCAGAAGAACCATTTTCCTTCACCCTTCTTCCAAATTCCGAGAAGGTCATAATCAGTGTATTGTCAAACTCACCCGCCTTTTTAAGGCTTTCCACCAACGCATACACCGAATCGGAATAGTCCTTCAGCAATCGATCCTGCTGATTTCGTTGATTGGCGTGCGAATCGAACCCGTTGTGAGACACGTAATACACTTGTGTAGACAATCCCGATCTAATGAATTGTGAAACCTGCCCTAATTTTCTACCCAATCTGGATTTGGGAAACTCGAAATTGTTTTCTTTTACCGTATGGGTCTTGGCCAAATATCTCCCACTTTGGCGCGTATGGACCAAGGTTTTGTACAAGTATCCTTGATTGTCTTCGTGCAGATCTGCAAATTCTCCTGTATCGATCACTTGATCAAAATAATACCCCCGTAATGACCTGTAAAGGGACTGGGAGTTCTGAACCGCAAGTCCGTTTCTAAGTTCACCATTTAAGCTGAGGGAAAGCTTGCTATCGAGCTCCAACATGGAATGGCTTGTGGTACAATGGGCATCCATGTATCGGCCTAACCATCCGGTTTTGGAGTGCTGATTGCTATCAACGCCCGTATGCCAGATATCCATGGATCGAAAATGCGATCGGTTGGGGTTTGGGTAACCTACCGAGTTCAAAATCGCCACTAAGCCTTCATCGTACAATCTATTGAATTTTTCAAGACTTGGGTTGAGCCCTAATTCATCATTCAATTTGATGACCTCTTTTTTCGGTATCCTAATTTTGGGACGTAATGAATGATAGATGTCATTTTCGTAGGGGACAACAGTGTTAAGTCCGTCATTCCCACCCGAAAGTTGAATGACGACCAGTTTGTTGAAGTTCGTTTTACTTTGCAATCCTACCAATTCCATCCCCCTCAGGAATTCTGGAACGAAAAGGGTCCCAACAGCTCCTAAGGTGGTATTTCTTAAAAATTCGCTTCGTTTCATCGTCCTTCGGTTTACATAAGTTGGTACTCTGGTAAAGAGATTAATTGTATCACTTCTTCCTTCTTAGAGGCGAATGAATTATTTTCAAGAAATTCTGCCACTTGGGGTGAAATAATATTGTTAAAAAACAGCACTTTGAAATTAATTCTTTTGTTGTTGGCAAAGAAGTAATCCCAATCACAGCTAAACCCCAATCTTTTTGAAAAATTATTTCGTTCCATGCCCATGGGGTTGGCATCATAATCGGGTTTGGGCTCCAATTGTAATTGTGCATTGGTTAGGATCACCGAGGGAATCCTTAGTCGGAAAGGCAAGCTGTTGGAGTCGATCCATTCGCGATTTACTTTCCAACCCTTAACATTGGGAGGGCGATACAATACTTGATCGAACAAACGCTGGAGCGTGAGCCAGGATTCGGTGGAATCATTTTCTATTTTAAATTGCTTGGCAAGGCCTACGATGAACTCGATAGGCGATTTAATCTTGGCCAGAATATTTTCTCTCGCATAGAACCACTCAGCGTTGGCAATATGGATAATGAGTTTTTCTATATCATAGTTGCTGTCGTAGAGAACTTCAGTAAGTTCATTTACGTGCGCCTCATGGAGTACTGGGTTTACAAAATAGGTATAGATGTTTTCGCAAATAAACTGGGCACATGCCTTTTTTTGGAGAATAAGATCGATAACGTCTTCTCCGGTAAAGTTCCCAGTTTTCCCAAAGATCGTTTTGGAACCACCATCGTGTTTTCTGGTCTGCATAAAGAAAGCTCCAGAGAACCGATGATTCCATCCCGTAAAACATCTTGCAATTTCGGCCACATCCGTTTCTGTGTATTCTCGGTCCCTTCCCAACGTAAACAATTCGCATAATTCCCTTGCAAAATCTTCATTGGGCATCCTCTTGTTGTTCTGCCTGGTGTGCAGAAAATCGATCATCGCTGCAGATTTGGAAACTTCCAAAAGCAACGTCCTAAAATTTCCTGTGGCGTGCTTTCTTATGGCATTAGTAAACTGCAATCCGTATATGGGGTTGTCGATGATACAGGCAAAATGATGATGCCAAAACAGGTTCATCTTTTCCTGTACTATATTTTCCGATGAAATCATCTTCCGCATCCAAGCGGCATTCAGATCCAAGACCTTTTTACGTCCCCTCTTCCTGAGTTCCATCCGTTCCAGTTTCGATAGGTTCTTAAAGTCGATACCCTGAAATTCGGAAAGATCCAACCGAAGTTCGTCCACGGTTTCCTTTCGTAACTTTTTTTCGAAAGACATTTTGGAGAAACGCCTGATTTCTTTGGCGTTGAGTCCAAACCCAAATCGATTGTACAAATGAATGACTTCTTGTCTTTTCATGGATTAGTTTCAGCAATACTCTTTAGATAATGAAAAACGGAAAAGGTTTAACGGTATTCTTCATTGCCTTCAATTTCATACAATTTTAGCATAAATCATACCTTTTTTAACAAGGATACCGACCCGGTCTATCATTTTGAAATACGGCTCAAATAAAATATGGAATTAATGCCGTTCAAACAACTATCTTTGTGACCTCAAAAAAGGATACATGCGGACGAAGACCTTAAAAAAGAATAAAATCAATGTAGTTACGCTTGGTTGTTCCAAAAACATCTACGATAGTGAGGTGCTCATGGGACAACTCAAGGCCAACAACAAGGAAGTGGTTCATGAGGAGGAAGGGAATGTTGTAGTTATCAATACCTGTGGTTTCATAGACAACGCCAAGGAGGAAAGTGTAAATACAATTTTGGAGTTCGTCCAGAAGAAGGAAGAGGGACTTGTAGATAAAGTGTTTGTAACGGGATGTTTGAGCGAACGCTACAAACCCGATCTTCAGAAGGAAATTCCAAATGTGGACCAATATTTTGGTACCACGGAGTTGCCAGGTCTATTAAAAGCACTGGGAGCCGATTATAAGCACGAACTTATTGGGGAACGACTTACTACTACGCCAAAAAATTACGCTTATTTAAAGATTGCTGAAGGTTGCGACCGTCCTTGTTCGTTTTGTGCCATTCCATTAATGCGCGGCAAGCACAGATCGACCCCAGTGGAAGACTTGGTGGTTGAAGCCGAAAAGCTGGCGGCCGATGGGGTCAAAGAACTAATTCTAATTGCTCAGGATCTTACCTACTACGGACTCGATCTGTATAAAGAAAGAGCTTTGGCGAAATTGTTGAAAGCTTTGGCAGCTGTGGAAGGAATAGAATGGATACGTTTACACTATGCCTTTCCTACAGGATTTCCCATGGATGTTTTGGAAGTCATGAGGCAAAACCCAAAAATTTGTAACTACATCGATATTCCATTGCAACACATTGCCGATCCTATTTTGAAATCCATGCGAAGGGGAACCACGATGGCCAAAACCAACAAGCTATTGGATCAATTCCGGAGTGAAGTGCCCGAAATGGCCATAAGAACCACTCTCATTGTAGGATATCCGGGAGAAACCGAAGAAGATTTCCAAACCTTGAAACAATGGGTGAAAGATCAGCGATTCGAACGACTGGGTTGCTTTACCTATTCGCATGAAGAAAATACGCATGCCTATAACTTGGAAGATGATGTCCCAGCCGAAGTAAAGATGGAGCGCGCCAATGAAATTATGGAGATTCAATCACAGATTTCCTGGGAATTGAATCAGCAGAAGATTGGAAAGGAATTTCGGGTGCTTATCGATCGTAAAGAAGGAAATTACTACGTGGGCCGTACGGAGTTTGATAGTCCTGATGTAGACAACGAAGTACTTATTTCGGCTGAGGAAGGTTATTTGCGAACTGGGGATTTTTTCCAGGTAGAAATAACCGGGGCCGAAGATTTCGATTTGTACGGCAAAGTGAAAGCATAAGGATCCATTGGATCCCATAAATACATTCCTTATGAAACCTAGACTTCTCCTTTTGCATGGGGCATTGGGTACACATCATCAATTTGATCGCCTTCGTCCATTGCTGGAAGAACATTTCGAGATTTTCGATTTCAATTTTGAAGGCCATGGCGGAGTTTCGACTCATTCCGACTATTCCATTTCACTTTTTGCAAGTAATACCAAAGATTTTCTAGAAGAACATCGCCTTGATGATATCTTGGTCTTCGGTTATAGTATGGGAGGATATGTTGCACTGCATTTGGAATATCAATATCCCGGTGCTTTTCAAAAGATAATAACCCTGGGAACTAAATTTGATTGGACCCCAGAATCGGCTTCAAAGGAAGTCAGGATGTTGAATCCAGAAGTTATCGAAGAGAAAGTTCCTCGGTTTGCGCAGAAGTTGAAGGAAGACCATGCACCATTGGATTGGAAAGCGGTCATGCTTGCGACTGGAAAAATGATGATCGATTTAGGAAATGGAGATGCCCTTAACCAAGAAGATTTTCAGAGAATAAAGGGCAAAGTACATTTGGGACTAGGCTCTGAAGATACCATGGTAAGTGTTGAAGAAACGGAACAAGTAATGCAATGGCTTCCCAATGCTGAAATGAAAATTTTGGAAGGAATCCCACATCCCATTGAAAAAGCAGATTCAGCTGCAGTGAGTAATTACATCCTTTCCGCTATAGTTAATGAAGGCCTATGAGAGTTCTAACGTATGCCTTTCTCGTTTTTTGCCTCCTATCCTGTAAAAATGGTAAAAAAGATAATGACCCTAGTCCTATTCCTGATAGTTCTAGAATAATGAAACTGGAGAATCCTTCAAGCGGTAACAGCCAATTGCCAAGATTATATAGCGATGGGGAGGAGCTATACTTCTCTTGGGTAACCCAAAAGGATTCTTTAGATGTCTTACATTATGCGATCTATCGCGGGAATGAATGGTATAATGAAACTGAAGTGGCTAGTGGTAGTGACTGGTTTACCAATTGGGCGGATTTCCCCAACATTGCCGAGAACAATGAAAGGATTTTAATGAGTTACCTTCAAAAGTCCGATACTGCCACTTATACGTATGACGTTAAGCTAAAACTCTATCTTCCCGTTGCACACGTCTGGACACAGGATTTCATTTTACACAATGACGGAACCAAAAGTGAACATGGTTTTGTTTCCATACAACCTTATGCACACAATTCCTTTGTGGTAACCTGGCTAGACGGACGGGAAACAGTGGGTAAAGGACATGGTGGTGGATCGATGACCCTAAGAGCCGCTATAGTTTTTGAGGACGGCACCATCGACTACGATACTTTGTTGGACGATAAAGTATGCGATTG
>JAHQVM010000106.1 GCA_019634365.1 Flavobacteriaceae bacterium
ACAATTATCATCTGCCGTTGCTAATCCGTCGGCGAAATAATCGGGGAGGGTGAATTGGGTGCCAATCAAGATTACTTCGGTCTGATTGGAAGGGCAAGTAACAATAGGATCGATCGTATCTGTAATAGTAACGACAGCCACACAGCTCGAAACATTTCCGTAAATATCGGTAGCCGTTAATGTCACATTATTAGCCCCTAAATCATCGCAATTAAACGTATTCGTATCGATGGTTACCGAAGACAACCCACAAGCATCGTTGGTGCCGCCATCAATATCGGCCACCGTAATAAATGCCGAACCCGATGCATCTAATTGCACACTGATGTCTTGGCAAATTACCGTTGGCGGAATAGTATCTTCCACGGTTACCGTGGCACTGCAATTATCGCTATTTCCACTGGTATCTATCACCGTTAAGATGACGGTGTTGGATCCCACATTACCACAACTGAACAATGTATTACTGGCCGAAATACTTGCTATTCCACAAGCATCTGTACTTCCTCCATCAATATCTGACGGATCTATAAAAGCATTCCCACTAGCATCCAATTCGATGGTAATATTTTGACAGACCGCTATGGGATCTGTATCATCTTCAATCGTCACAATAGCTGTACAAGTATCCGTATTTCCACTGGTATCAGTAACGGTTAGGGTAACGGTATTGGCTCCCAAATTGGAACAGTCGAACGTATTTGGGGAAACGCTCATGGAGGCAATTCCGCAGAAATCTGAACTCCCTCCATCTATCTGATCGGGCGTTATCGTTGCCATCCCATTGCCATCCAAGGATAAGGTGATATTTTGACAAACCGCGGTTGGATTTATATCATCCAAAACCGTAACAATCGCTATACAGTTCGCAGTATTTCCATTTACATCGGTCACCGTAAGCGTCACCGTATTGGCTCCTACATCGGCACAGGTAAAGCTGCTCATATCTAGACTGGTCGAAGCAATTCCGCAGTTATCCGCACTACCCGCATCAATATCACTGGGTAGGATTGAAGCATTTCCAGTAGCATCTAATATCACTGTGATATCTTGGCAATTAGCCACAGGAGCCAAGGAATCTTCCACAGTGACAATGGCTGTACATTGTGTTGTTAATCCACTCGCATTGGTAACGCTCAACACTACATTGTTGGGACCAATATTGGAACAATCGAAAGTAGAAACGTCTATTCCCACAGTGGCGGAACCACAAGAAACCGTACTTCCTGCATCTACATCGGCGGCAGTGATCGTGGCATTTCCAGAGGCATCCAATGGAACAGTAATATCCTGACAATTGGCCACGGGTGCTGTAGTATCGACAACCGTTACATTTGCGGTGGCGGTATCTGTATTTCCGGAGCTATCTGTGACTGTTAGCGTAACTGAAACCGGAGCTGCCGTGTCCACACAAGTAAACGAATCTGGTGTTACCGACAAGCTCGAGATGCTACAATTGTCGGAAGAACCATTATCAATATCATTTCCCGTGATGAATGCCTGCCCGCTGGTGTTGAGCACCACCGAAATATCCATGGCAAGAGCTGTAGGATTTATAGTGTCCTCCACCGTGACATTGGCGGTACAGGTTTCGGAATTCCCATTGTTGTCCGTTACTGTAAGTTGAACTGTATTCAGTCCAATATCGGAACAATCGAAAGAGGTCGTATCAGCGATAACTGAAGCAATTCCACAAGCGTCATTACTGCCATTATCCAATTGGGAAGCTGTAATGGTAGCACTCCCCGAAGCATCTAATTGAACAGTAATATCTTGGCATATAATAGTAGGTGCTGTGGTGTCTTCTACGGTTACCTGAGCGGTACACGTTGAAGTATTTCCATAAGGATCGGTAAGCGTTAATACTACATTGTTTACACCTACATTACTGCAATCGAAGGTGGAAACATCGATACTTTGCGTCGCAATTCCACAGGGATCTTCGCTCGCCCCTAAGATATCGGCTGGTGTAATACTTGCCATTCCATTGGTATCGAGCGTTACGGTGATATTGGCACAAAGATTCTCGGGCGCTGTGGTATCTTCTACTGTTACAAAAGCGGTTTGAGTAGTTTCATTTCCAAATACATCAATGGCTGTAACTTCAACAGGGTTTGGATTGGTTGCTATGGCGTCACAATCGAATTGACTAGGTTCTACCCTATACCGCAGTACCTGACCTCCGTTACAATTGTCTACTGCCTCCGCAGTATACAGTTCGCTAGCTTCTACAAATGCATTCCCCATCATATCCAAGGTCTTGGTGATATTGGTGACAGAGAAAGTAGGAGCAATATTATCGGCTACCGTAACCATCGCTGTGCAACTGGAGGTATTCCCATTACCATCATCCACAGTAAGGGTAACCGGTATTGCATTTTGCGAACCAAAGGGAATAAAGGTGTAGGTGTTCAATGGAAATCCTGTCCCGCTAATCGGCGGAATGGGTGGGGGCGGTAACGGCGGGTTCGTTAGGAAAGATCCCAAAGCACCCGGACTGCTGTAGGCCCAAATGGCGGCATCGAAATCGAAAGTACCTCCGTTTTGTTCGGTATTGTCTATACGGTAGGCCCATCCATTGGTATAGGCCCAACGATCCAATCGTCCTAATTCAAAACCGGGTTCAATTTCAACCGCATTGATATCCCCGAACGTATCTATGGCAGTTCCACTGTAAAAAAGCGCAACTACATCATTGCCATCGATGTTGGCCGCATTGGTTGCCACATAGTCTGCGGATACTCCGAAGAAATTCGTAAAGGTGGTTTGATCTTGTGTAATCGTAATATAGGTTCCCGATGGGATGACAGAGGTATTATTTGGAAACGTAAATTCTTGGGTTACGACTCCTTCCGCTGGATTGGCCGAACCCAAACCATACAAATCCAAGTCACCCACAGGAACATCTTTAATGGCATATAATTCTATAGCTCTGGGTCTTCCCGTAGTTGCTGTATCTCCAATGACGCCTGTTAAAATAAGTTCACGATCGGGTAAGGGATTGAACACATCGTCGCAATCGAAGGTTGTCTGGCTCGCACTAAAAGTTAAGGTATTACATGAACTATTCCCTGTTGATGGGTTGGTGGGATCGTCCAAATCCTGAGCAACAATCGTCGCCATACCAGAACCATCTAAGATAACTGTGATGTCCTGACAATTAGCCTGTACAGGTTCTGTCATTTCCTGAATAGTGATATTGGCCATGCAAGTATCGGAATTGCCAAAGCTATCGGTAACGGTAAGCGTTACCATTTCGGAACCGAGATCGGCACAGGTGAAATTCGTTTCGGAAAGGGAAAAGAAAACAGCACCACAATTATCTGTAGAACCATTATCCACATGGCTGGTTAGGAGTGTAGCATTACCCATAGCATCCAAGGTGAGGGTTACGGGTTGACAAACCGGAGTAGGAGCTATTAAATCTACCACTGTTACAGTTGCAGTACACGTATCTGTGTTTCCGGCTCCATCTGTCACGGTAAGCGTTACTGTATTGGGTCCAGCATCGGCACAGGTAAAAGTATCTATATCTATGGCAAAGGTAACCGGCCCTTCGGCATCGGTAGAGCCACCATCAACATCACTTGCTGAAATGGTAACCGAACCCGAAGCATCCAAGAATGCATTGATATTTGTACAGACTGCCGTAGGGGGATTGGTGTCCTGACCAAAAGCGAAGAAACTGGTAAGAAAAAAGACTAGGGGTATGACCTTTTTCATGGTAGAGGAATTTAGCTTTGGTAAAAGTAGGCCCTAGACCAACGCAAGAAAATACGTACGACTAGTCAAAAAATACGTAGGGGTACGTAGTTACAGGGAAAGGATAATTTCTTTATTTTCTGAAGTCCAAACGGATAAGGAATCTACACTTTTAGGGAGGTCTAATTTTGCAATGATGTTGGCCCGGTGTTTCTGAACCGTCCTATGGGAAATACTTAATAAATCACTGATTTCCTTACTCGTTTTTTCCTGGGCAATCAATCGGACAATGGTGCGCTCCGATGGAGATAGGTATTTGATTTTCTCTAATTGTGGGCTTATTTCCCTATTAAAGATGTCATCGAAAGCTTTACTAAAATACGTCTTCCCTTCTGCCACGGCAAGGATACAGGCTTCGATTTCAGCAAAAGGCTCATCCTTTAGTAGGTACCCGGAAATTTCCAGTTTTTTCGCCTTTAGGACAAAGGCTTTCTCCTTATGCGATGTTAAAATGATGAATCTCGTGGAAACTCCTTTCTCCTTGCACTTTTTAATCACCTCGAAGCCAGAGAGCAAAGGCATTTCAATATCCAAAATAGCAACTACAGGATGATCCTTTACAATACTTTCTAAAGCCTGTGCACCGTTCATCGCACCCTCCAAAACCGTAAATCCTGATTCATTCAATTGATCGGAAAGCCCTCTTAAAAGCATGGGATGATCGTCTGCAGGTAATATGGTTATTTCTTGTTTGTTCATGCGATGGGTATTTCTGCGATCACTTCGGTGCCGCTGCCTTCTTTGCTGTTTATTTGCAATGTTCCTTTAAGTATGCGTATTCTTTCTGAAAGGGTCTTCAATCCCAGACTGTTGTTCTTCATTTCCTCGGTAACGACAAACCCTTTGCCATCATCCTTGATCCTCACCCGAATCTTATTTCCTTGGTCCTTCACCATGACAACCAAAGAGGAAGCCTCGGCATGTTTTAGGATATTGGAAATATTCTCCTGAATAAATCTATAAAAATTTAAACTATCTGCTTCTGAAAAATGATGATCTATTTCATCGATATCGGCCGTACAAAACAATTCGGTTTGCTCATCCAAATCGTATAGCAATTGTTCAATACTTTCCGAAAGCCCTAATTGTTTCAGTACAGCGGGATATAAGCCTCTAGAAATACTTCGCACCTCTTCCAAGGCGCTATGGGTCATAGAGGAGATTTCGTCCTGCGATTCATCCTGAGCTTTCCGTTTAATGAGTGTAAGTTGTTGTCCTACACTGTCGTGAAGCTCTTTCGCAATTCGGGTGCGCTCATTTTCTTGGGAAAGCAATAATCCTTCAGAATATTTCTCCTGTAATTTCCGCTTATCCTGTGCTTGCTTCAGAAAGTATAATGCCAATCCCAACCCCGTCAAGGAAATCAAGAGATAAAACCACCAGGTTTTGTAGAAGAAATTTCGGGAATGAATATCCAGCACCAGGGAATCCCCTATTTTATTTCCAGAGTAATTGAGTGCCTCTATTTCTAAACGGTACGTACCCGCTCCAAGATTGGGAAAACGAATGCTCTGTTCCTGTCCAAGATCGATCCAATTCTCATCATCCATTCGATAACGGATGGAGTGGTCGCGGTTTTCTATATTGTGGGTCAATGCAAAATCCAATTGGAGTTCTTTGAATTCAGTTGGAAGGACAATCTGCGATTGCTCATCCAACAGTTTTCGATCGAAACGATCCACAACGCTTTTCAGATCCTTATCATAACTCCGAACTTTCAGCAAACGCAATTCCGAATCAAAATCATCTGGTTTCAACTCCTTAGGGTCGAAAAAATTGAGGCCTTTAATGCATCCCACCAAAAACCCATCTCCTGTATCCAATGCACTATAACGATTGGCTTCTTTATTGCTCAATCCATCATTTTCAGAAAAACGGACCTTAGACTTATCGACCATATTATAGGCCACCATGCCGTTGAACGTATTGATCCACCAAGTATCCTCGTCGAATAAGACGGTAGCGATGCCTGCTTTTAGATCATCTTGGTACAGGGTAGTGAAAGATTCTGAATCGACATCAAATGCAATCAGTTCTCCAGCCCGGGTCCCGAATAGATATCCATAATCTGGATGATAATCGGTCATTAAAATGTAAGGATCTTCAAAATGATCCGGATCATTCAGGAGTTTTGCTTTTTTAGTGGTGAGATCATAGGTTAGCACCCCATTTCCCGTTCCGGCAACGATAATACCTTCGTTCTGAAATTCAAGATCGAGCATAGGCAGTGAATCCAAAGGAACCAATTTAGTATGCTTGCCGGTATTCTTGTTGAACTCCATGAGATTATACCCATTGGTGGAATAAATAAACGTAGAATCGGTAGGTGCCACCATATTGGTTACCGGGTAATGACGGTAAGAAATGGTTTCTCCAGATTCAATATTCACTTTCAGGATGTTCCCAAAGCTAGTGCTCCAGATATAATCCCCTTCGATGATCATTTTTCTGGAAGAGGCCGGTAAAAAAGAGTTTCCATTTTCGCGCAGAATAAAGGGCTCTGCAATGCCTGATTCTAGGTTCAAAACATACCACCCAGAGCTTTCCGTTGCTATCATATAGTTCCCATTCTCCAAATGGATCATGGTCCTTAATTGTTTGTCGGGAAGAAAGGTTTTTATCTTTTCTTCGGGAAAACGAAAATAATGCAACGACCCCCAATTGGAAGCAACCCATAAATCTTTTGTAAGATCTTGCGAAATGATTTCCACCGCGCTGGTGTTCTCGAAAGAATTGCTTTCGAATCGTTTTTCGAATCCGTTCGCTTTCATTTGATAGAATTCCAGGGGGCCATCATTCTTTCTGGCAATGATATGATTCCCTAGTGGATCGTTATAGGCCTTCAAGGTTGCCGAAGATAGATCAAATCCATCCCCCATGAGAGGTGTGATATCCTTTTTGGATGCTACGATATGGTGCAACCGTTCCCGTTGGTGAACAAAAGCGTACTGTTCTCCTTCAAATTCAAAAATTTCATCTAACCAAAACTTGTCTACTGTGGAGTCCCTATCACGTAAAAAGGTTTCTTGAGAAAACCGTTTCAGGACATTCCCTTCCCAATCCAGGTACGCGATGGCAAAATTGTCATCTCCAATGACACAGTAATCTTCATAAGGTATGAAGGTGGTCGATTTATCCAAACGGTATTTATTCTCTTGGCTCGTAAATTCGAACAATGGTGTGAGTGAAAGATCTTCCTTCAAGATATTAAGAGTGATGGTGCCGTACGTTTGGGTAAGCAGGTACTCTTTTCCACGGTAATGAAATACATTGGAGAGGGCCAAATCGAAATTTTCAGGATCGGGTAATGGGACTTCCTTAAACCGACTGGTATAAGGATTAAAAAGAAAAAGACCGTCTCCATTATTCGTATGTACTTTTACATAAAACTGCCCATCGTTTCTTTTATAAAGTTGGTGTACGCTCAAAATTCGACGTTCGCCCTCGGGAAAGGGAATGGAATGAAATGAAACACCATTGAACCGTTGCAGCGAGAGTTTTTTATCACTTAAAATGATATTGCGAATCTCAAGTTGAGCACCGCCCAACCATAAAAATCCATCGTTATCGAATGCTATGGTATGGACAACATCGATATCCATGCCATCCTGCTTTGTAAATTCTTTGTGATATACATTCACCGATTGCGCTACAGCGCCAAACATGAAGAAATAAAGAAAGAAGGGGAGTAATTCTTTTACCACGATCGTAAATATATCTATTTTAGCTGAAACGATTATGGCCAAAACCAAGACTACCTTTTTCTGCCAAAACTGCGGCGCCCAATTTTCTAAATGGCAAGGCCAGTGTACTTCTTGCAAGGAATGGAATACTATTGCGGAAGAGGTGGTTCAGAAAGCACAGAAATCCGGATGGGATGCCACTTCCGAAGTGGCGGGTAAAAGAGTTTCTAAACCCATACCTGTTGCGGAGATTAACACCGCTGTAGAAACTCGCCTCAATACCAGAAATCAAGAACTGAATCGCGTCTTAGGCGGAGGGTTGGTACCAGGATCCCTTACACTCCTCGGGGGTGAACCGGGAATAGGAAAAAGTACACTCATGCTGCAGGTTGCCCTGCAATTGCCCTATAAAACCTTATATGTATCGGGAGAGGAAAGTGCACAGCAAATCAAGATGCGGGCAGAACGCATACATCCCAATTCAGAGCACTGCTATATTCTTACGGAAACCAATACCCAAAATATTTTCAGGAACATTGGCGAAATGCAACCCGATATTTTGGTGATCGACTCTATACAGACGTTGCAAACCAATCATATCGAGAGCAGCCCTGGAAGTGTTTCACAGATACGGGAATGCACGGCAGAGCTTATTAAATTTGCCAAAGAAACGGCAACGCCCGTGATCCTCATTGGCCACATTACCAAAGACGGGCATATTGCTGGGCCTAAGATTTTGGAACACATGGTGGATACCGTCCTGCAGTTTGAAGGGGATCGCAATCATGTTTACCGAATTTTACGGGCTCACAAGAATCGATTTGGAAGTACGCACGAACTCGGCATTTACGAAATGCAGGGAAGTGGTTTGCGGGAAGTTTCCAACCCAAGTGAGATCTTACTATCCAAAAACGATGAGGACCTTAGCGGTACGGCCATCGCTGCTACGTTGGAAGGTATGCGTCCGCTGATGATAGAGATTCAGGCGCTGGTAAGTACGGCCGTATATGGTACACCACAGCGCAGTACTACGGGCTATAATGTAAAACGTTTGAACATGCTTCTGGCTGTGTTGGAAAAGCGAGCCGGATTTAAATTAGGGGCCAAGGATGTATTCCTGAATGTTACAGGAGGCATCTCTGTGGACGATCCTGCCATCGATCTAGCCGTAGTTTCTGCCGTATTATCCTCTAATATCGATATTGCTATCGACAAGCGTATGTGCTTTGCCGCAGAAATTGGTCTGGCTGGCGAAGTGCGTCCCGTTACCCGTATCGATCAGCGCATTTTAGAAGCCGAGAAACTGGGCTTTGAAAGCATTATCATTTCCAAATACTGCAAACTTCCCAAAGAGAACTCTGGCATAAAGGTTATAAAACTCGCCAAGGTTCATGATGTAGTGCAATACCTGTTTGGGTAATGCCATTCCATTTTGTTCAAAAATTCCTATGAGGTAAGCATCCAAGCTCAAATGTACCATCTCCCAACCTAGCGAAAACATCTCAAAGATGGTTTTTACTACCTTGACCGGTCCATAATTAAACCTGAAAGCTGGAATTTACCAGCTTCTTAGTCCATCAATTCATGATAGACCTCCTTGAAACCATCCTCAAACTCCTTAAAACGATCTTGATGTTCCATTTTACGAGCTAAAGTTCGCTAAGTTGTATCATCATCTAGCAATTTCTTTTCTCCAATGGAATGGGAACCTTAATCACTTAGAGCGGTTATTGGATTCTGTTACCCTTTAGTACCACAATGAAGCAAATGATCCCACGCTACTTTGGATTTAGGAACCTAAACCTTATTCCTGCAAAAATGTAATATGCAGATTTATAGCGATTTACGTATTTATACGTATTGATGAGCTGCGAATCTTGGCGTAACATTACAGTCACAGATCTCCCCTCTTTTTAAAATCAACACATTATGAAAGCTAGTTCCTCTCCTATAGGGCCTATATGGCAGACCGTACTAAAAACCATTTGGAAAAACCTATTCGATCCCAGCAGTTCGCTATATCTCCCACATATCATAAAAAATGGGGATCCCAGTCTCGGATTGCCTATATACGATCCCACTACAGTAAATGGAAAAAGTAAACCATTTCCCATAAAAAATGTGGACTCATCTGTGGTAAGCCAGGCGTGTACCGATTCGCAATCACCCATTCCACCCAAAGGAAGTGCCCCTACCTTGGCATTGGGAGATGTAAAGATGCTTAACCTGAGCAATATGTCACCTGTTTCCATAAGCTTCGCTCCCAACACACCACAATTGACCATTGCAGTTACTGTGGGAACAGCAGCGACTCCATTTACTTTAGAATACGACGGAACCAATCCAAATTTTTATTTCGAAGTGCAATGTTGCGAACCCGTTTCTGTGGGTTCTTCTAAATGCAATAAAAACTGGACCACTTCAGCAAATGGGCAGTTTACAGCGAAAGTCACCAAGTTCGACATTTCTGCTACAGCCACCTTGAATACTCCTCCTACAGTACCGACTCCAACTATTACTATAAATGATATCGATTTAAGTGTAGCCCCTTCCGATATAGACCTCAACTTCAATGTAGCTTCTTTGCCCAAATGGGCGCAGAGCTTGGCGAAAATAGCCGTTCAGCAAGGAGTAAACAACAATGCTATTCAAGGAGTTATCGAAATGTTCTTGAACCAACCCAGCGTAAAAGGAGATATCGAAAAATTAATCAATGATCAGTTGGCCAAAATATGGAAACAAGGTCTAGCAATAGGTAATGGATCATTTTTAGCACAATAAGCTATGTCGCTTCACGAATCACATCCATATTACAAAGCCTTAGCATTAGTTAAGGATGACTTTCAGGCAGTGGAAACCTGTATCGAAGATTTGGTAAGCAGTCAAAAAGAATACCTCAGTGAAGAAGAACAGACATTCTACAAAAAAGGAAAGAAACTAAGACCCTTACTTTTTTTACTCGCAGCGCGAATTGCAGCTCAAACTCAAGAAGATGTATTACCGGAAAAGGTACATGCCGGGGCAGCTTCTATAGAAATGATTCATGTTGGCAGCCTCATACACGATGATATTGTGGACAAAGCCCCCATTAGAAGGGGACTGCCAACCATAAGTGCTTCACGTGGGTACGAAATAGCCTTGATCATTGGCGACCTTCAATGGGTTAAAGCAACTCGTTTGATGTCGGACTTCATGGAAACCAAGGAAGATATTTTGCTGATGAAGCGGTTTTTGGAGACCGGAGAAGAAGTTTGCAGAGGTCAACTGGATGAAATGCTTGCAGAACCTGAAGAAGAAATTTCGGCCTTGGTAAATCGATACTACCGCACTATAGATCGCAAAACAGGTCAATTAATCGCGTTTTCCTGCGAAGGAGGTGCGCGCATCGTAGACGGCATGCCGAGTGTAATTGGCAATTTACAGAGGTACGGAACACTTATGGGCAGGGCTTTTCAAGTGATGGACGATGTTTTCGACATTGTACGCCCAAGTCAAAACTCGGGGAAAGAACAAATGATCGATCTAAAACAAGGTCGGTTATCACTCCCTATTATATATACCCTCAGGTCATTGCCCAGTGATCATTTTCTGCAAAATATCCTAAAAAACAAACCTCTTACACAAGAACAGTTGGAAGAAGGAATCGCCATTATTAAAAATGGTGATGGATGGATGGAAGCGGCTTCCGATGCCCGCGCTATTGCCTCTAAAGCCATAGCACAATTAATGCTGTTACCGGACAGTCCGTACCGAGACGTACTTGTCGAACTGGCTAATTATACAGTAAATCAAGGAATTCAACAGGAAGATCCAACTCCTGGAAAAACAGATAGAATCACACAAAACATTTAAAAAATAATATCATGACAGCTAAAGACATTTCACTTCCCAATGACGATTGCAGCCTAGTAGATCGGTTATGGAAGTTACTTTCAGACCCAAATTCGGGCGAGTTCTACATTAAAAATATCATTAACAATGGATTAAAAGTGCCTTCGCTCGGGATCAATCTATTACCATTTCCCAATGTAAACGTGGGAGATATCCCTAAACAGCAAATGTTCAAAGAACCTGTATTGGGGTATATGAACCTAACCATGACCGATACTACCTTGGACGGTTTAGGATCCTATGAAAGCGGAAAACTAACATGCAAGGCTATTTCATCTACCGAAACACAAGTTGATCTTACTATTACGTTCGATTCGGTCACTTTTGCCGGAAAGTACAATGTTGGGACCGGTGGCATAGCCGGATGCGCTATCGCTACAGGTGCAGCACTTACGGGTGGAGGGGTGCATACCTATCTTCCTGCAAGCGACCCTAGTAACAATATAGAATTGGCTCAGTGGTATCGGGATGTAGCTTTACCTAAATCGGATAATGGCAAAACATTGGTGGGAGCCTACTACGCACATCAAGATACCATTCAGAAGGTGCAGTTGGCCAAAAACAACATGTCTGCGCAGTATAGAACTGTTTTGGCCGCAAATCAACAAAAAACCACCAAAGGGGCAGTAATAGATTCTACAAGTTACTACCAGCAAAAGCAATCGGGAGGATCACCTTCCGGAACTCCTCCAAAGGTTGGAAATGGCAGTCAATATGCAGGGGGGTTTGCTTCGCATATAGCATTGATGAAAGCAACCGCCTATATGATGAGCCAACAAAGCCTTGAAATAGCTGCTGGGAATGAATATGCAGAGTTGCTAAATGCCATGACTCAGTTTAATGACAATGTCCTGCAATTTCAAAAAACCAACCCCAGCGAGGTGGATACGACTACCATCATGAACTATGTAGATACAGCTAAGCCCGTTACGTCCAACGCAAAAATCCCCTTATATGAGTTCATCGAATCTGAAGACGGAACCATTGACGCCGTTACGGTTGGAGAAGTGGATTGTTGGCCGCTGAATCACAAGCGATATGTAAAAGCCTATACAGCGAGGCATGAAGAATTTTTGGACGCTGCCGCACCCATGGACACGTTTAATATCGATGGTAACTTTTCGGATAAGGCACAACAATTAACTATTGCATTAAGTGTTAATTTTTCCAATGCAACAGGTTCATTGGTTGCTACCGCCAAATCCATTAGCATTACTATTGGCGACTTGGATATAACCATCTCCGACAGTGGTTGGAGTGGTCATGAATCGCTATACGACAAAATCGCTTCATGGATCGCCAACACCAAAATATTCCAAGACATTCTGAAAAGCAAGGTGAGTTCTGCCCTAAACAAGCAGAAAACCTTAGACGATTTCTCCAAAACACTGAATGCGGGGATTAAAAAACTAGGATTGTAAGCCATTAATTTCAAATCCCTTCCTGGGAAGGGGTTTGAAGTTCATTCACACAAAACAATTTGAAAATGAGTTTTTCCAGCCTTACCCAACTCAGGGACTTCTTGAAAGGTTGTATCTCGGGCAGCCAGTTTTCACTTTCCGTAGGGAAGATAGGCGCTGCATCCATAGATACCATTATTAAAGAATATCTTTCCGATGATCAGACAACCCTAGTACTGAAAAACCCTACAGCACCCACCATTAGTGGCAAGCTGATAAAATTTTCGGGAACCATCGATTCTTTGTTGGGGTTAAAACCGGCATATGTAACATTAGAATTTGGGCTTTCGGGTACCAAAGCCACAATGGTCGTTGGACTAGCGCCATTAAGTCCCGATCAACCCAAACCCGTTAAAGACTGGAACCTGGGAACGGCTTATCCCGTTTGGAGTGATTTAAAATCACCACTGGCTGCCCTGTCTTTTAAAACACCCGTATTCTATTTTTCTTCAGTAAAGAAACCTGCTAATGCTACAAGACCAGCCATTGTAGAAGGACTTAACTTTACAGCAGGGGATTTAGAATATACAGGAATACTGGCCATTTTCAACAACCTTCCGGGAAGTTTTAAATTCCAGAATCTTACGGGCCCCATAACAAATACGGCCGAAGCTCCTTTTACACAAATAGAATCGGCACCCGTAAACGCTATTCCTATCAGTTATCTCAACCTGCCGTTTACCTTCTCTGCCATTTCGAAAAAATATACTCTCGGAGGTAAAATTCCATCCGACCCACCACCCATTACCACCTTTTTACAATTGGAATCAGATGTAAAAGTCGGGAAGGCGACCATCCCACTGCAAATGCAGTTTACAAATATTGGGGCTGTCATCTCCTTGGTGGCACAACTTTCTGATGTCAGTAAATATGCCTTGACCGAGCTTGAAAGTCTCATCAATAAGGCTCCTATAGGTAATTATTTAAGTGAATATGTAAACATAGGTAATACCGTTGGGCTTCGGGACATGGGTATTATGTTAAGCACCAAGCCATTTGGCTTGGCAGCTGTATACCTTGATCTTGGAACCACAGCACCCTTAACCGTAATCGAAGACTATATTGTTATCCCTGACATTTCTGTAAATTTTTGGGTAAACGACCCGCAGGGAAGTAAGGATATTACGGCTACGATCACGGGACATTTTAATTTTTTGAATAATGTTCCTGTTCAAATAAAGGCAGTGTTTCCACAAATGCAATTCAGTGGTGGATTGGCTAGCAATAGCCATCTTACGGTTGCCAATGTATTTTCCAAGTTTCTGCCTTCGGTAAAGGACATTCCGGACATTACAATCGCCAATCTTTTTGTTTCTGCTGATTTAAAACAAGGATTATATAACTTCAATATCGACGTAACGAGCGATTGGAAAATACCCATTGGCATTGCCGAATTTCAACTGAAAGAAGCCGAAGTAAGCCTACAGCGCCAAAAGGGAAAGAAAGGTTTTGAAGGTGAAATTGCTGCAACGGCCTTACTTTTCGATACATCGAATAAGGAAATAGCCAACTTCAACGTAGATTGGACACTTCCCGGAAACTTCGAAATCAAAGGAGTATTCCCAGAGATCAATCTATCAACTTTGGCTACAACCCTATCTGGAGGTTTTTTGAGCAACAGTTCGGGGTTACCCACCATCCTATTAAAAGACTCCACAGTATCGCTTACCATTAGTGAAGAGAGCGCCGCCAATTACTACCGAGTATTGGATACTGAGAGCACCACCTATGATTTTTCATTGAGTACCGAAATTGATGTAGCTAAAATTGGCAAAGCCGACCTATTTTTCGAAATTAAAAAAGGGAAGTCGGAAACCGGATTTGTGACAGGAATCGTTGTTCAACCCGATTGGACACCAGCCTCCATATGGTCCGGCCTTAGCGGAGTCTTTGATATTCTAAAAGTAAAGGAAGCGGGGCTGGTACTATCTTCCATTAAAGTGGATAGCTTCAATCCTCCCAATTTCGATGCCCTTCCCTACAAACCCGATACCGTAGATCCGGGAATCACATTTTTCTCCGAACTCGAGCTGCAAGGAAAAGCTTTCTCGCTCATAAAAAAGTTATTCGATAGTAATATCGATTTCCAGTTGTATGCCTTCATAGATCCGAGTGATTTAACAAAATCCGAAATTAAAGCTACACTACCGGGATCCAAAGGACAGGGCATCATAACATTTAATGGGCTTACCATAGATATGAAACCCGGTGCAGGCGAATTTTCGATAGATGCCTCAGCAATTCTGCGAATTCATGAGGAACAACTCACTCTGATTGGATCTGGGGTATTGCATTTAACACCTCCGAGTGCAGCTTTTTCCATCGATCTCCATTGTTGGAAAGAGCCTTTTGGAATCAAAGGATTAACCATAGTCGATTTTGGAGTGGGCGTTGGGATTTCCGAAGAGGTTACATTAGGGCTTTTGGGCAGTTTCTTAGTAGGAAAAACAGGAGAAGATCAATTTAAGTTCACTGTGGGTGGGGAAATCATCGACTTCGAAGCTCCTGGAGCTTTTGTTTTTGCACTAGATGATACCGACCCTAGCAAGCCTTTAAAGGTTACCGATCTCATTAAACAATTTACCTCCTTGGATTTAAGCAAAATTCCATTGCTTAATGGATTGGCATTTAAACATTTGGATTTTTATGTTGTAGACGACCCTAATGGATGGCAGGCCCCCAATGGCCATTTTTACCAACCGGGAATTGGATTGGATGCTGACGTCCTTTTTTACTCATATGAATTGAAACTTTTTGTAGAAATAAACTGGGACAAAGGAATCATTGCTAATGGAAGCATTAATCTACCCATAGAGATATTGGATATCTTAACCATTTCTGATGCTACTGGCAAAAAAGGCCCCAGTGCTGCCATAGATACCACGAATTTAACCGGAGGAACTAACACTGGAGGTTTATTGAGTGGTCAATGGGAAGCCGTTACAGGTGATTCGGATTGCGAATCGGGAAATATGGAACGAATACTTTATACCGAGCCTTTCCAATATCCAGAAGGAGCTGTGCCAGCTGCAATAGGGTTCTTGCCTATTACCGTTTTCACAGAAGACCAGTCCAATGCTTACTTCAGCTTCTCCGGGGGGCTTAAATTCCTTGGACTCACCGAAACCTTTTCGGGATCGGCGACTAAAGATGGTTTCGAAGTAAATTTCCATGCAGATCTGGCCAAACTTTTCCGGGCTTCTTTCATATGCACCTACAAAGAAGGGAAGAGTTTTGAAGGTTCTGCTAAGGGTAATTTTGATTTTGATATGGACTTCCCCAACGGATTGACCATAGATAAAGTTCCCATTTTGCCACCTTTTTCCGTACATGGACCCCACGCCAGCCTGGATATTGGTTGCGCTATAAATACAACAGACCCCTATTTATCTTTCGATTTAGACTTTCAATGGGGTAGCTTTCACATTCATCCAAAGTTTAAAATCGATGCCAAGGAAGTAACAGATTTACTTTCCAATCTATGGGAACATATTAAAGATTGGATCAATAACAACCTAAAAGACTTTTTCAGCGATTTGTTAGGTGATGTAGCCAAATTCGTAGAAGCCATTGCCAATGGTGTATTAAAATTAGGGCAGGATGCCTTCTTTGTTGCTAGGGCCCTTCTAGAACATTTCGGACAAACTATTTCCGAGGTTGCCAAGTTCCTGTATAAAGAAATAGCCTACGGTTTTGATGAAGTGGTAAATGCATTGGTTAAGGTCTTTAAAATAAGTATGGAAGAAGCTCTTAGGGTAATGGCAGAACTTGGAGAGGACTGTGCATTGGCAGCAGGAGGATTACTAATAGGCGACGCTACCACAGAAGTAAATCGCCTCAACAAATAGAACAAATAAAACGTATAAAAAATAAGATTATGGGAAATTTTGATATGGCCATCGGAATAGATGGTACCACAATGGATCAAGGGAGTAGTACGCTCTATTCAAAACTCTATCCCAAATTGTTTACGGGGAGTCAGGAAATTAAATTGGAAGGAATTGAATTCAAAGTGAGTTGGAACGTGAAATCGGCCCCAACCTTCACCCTCTCAGCACCCACTAATGGAAAAGCTTTATTAAAAGCACACCTTATGGGAGATGCATTTCGCTATCCTGTAGATACCAATACTATGGTAGAAACGTATATGTCTTCTATGGCAGACAGTACATTCCAAATGAATATGTCCGATGTAGAAATGACCGTATCCAGCAGTAGCCACTCAGCAACCGATAAGGTAGATGTTACCATCGTGGTAGAAGCCAGTAGTACCGGGGGGAAAATGACCTTAAACCCCATTAAGGCAACGGGCAAAACAAGCAATCCTTCGGATCAAGCATTAATTAATGCCGTGATCTTGCCACAGGCAATGAAAATGGCAGGAAGTATATTGAGTGGGATCGACTTACCTCCTCTTTCATTTGGTGGGATTTCGTTAACAGCACCCGCATTAATTGTATCGGATAATCATATCGTTGCTTTGGCCAATTTAGCAGGTAAATCGGTGCCTTCTGCCCCATTTCCAAGCACTTGGCCTTCCAGTGCCTTTTTTGCACTCTTAAGCAGTGATGCCAAAGTGGAGATGGCCAAATTGTCCACAAAATACATTGAGGGAAAAAGTTTTGGTAAAAGTGGAAAACTCGGTTTTAAAATAGGGGACTTACACTATAATGCCAAAATTACGATGGGGGCCCTAAGCATATCTGATGCCGGACCAACATCAATTAATTTCTCTAGTACAGGGACAGGAAATGTAAATGCAGGTATAAAAATAGGATGCACAAACATAGGCCTTAACTATGATCTGTATGCCAAACCCAATCTATCGGGGAATATTGGTCTGAGTATTGTAAACAGTATCGATATTCAGGCCGAAACTTCAAACATGAATACTTTTGTTTTAATACTTAAACCTACTGGAAATCCTGTAGAGTGGATATTATCGGCTGTTACCGATCCCTTATTACAGGCTATAACTGCCATATTTTCTCCATTAATCACCAAACTGTTCAATGGTTATAAGTTCAATACAGGTCCTTTACCCAGTTTTCCTATTAACGTAGAAGGGGTTTCTCTTACGGCTACCCCCACCAATGTCTCATTGGGTGCTTATGAGGGCATGATGTTGGCCTCTGGCAATGTATCGATTTCATAACTTCAAAAATTAAAATATGCCACCCACTACAAAAATCATTAGTCAAGGATCGGTTAAGAGCGAAAATCAGATGATCGTCGATTTCATCAATGTAGGCCAAGGCAATGCCGTTTTGGTTAGCTTTCCCAACGGGAATCATTTGTTGGTTGACTGTGGGTC
>JAHQVM010000107.1 GCA_019634365.1 Flavobacteriaceae bacterium
AAAAATACTAAAAAAAGAGTGGCTATTGGGCAAACTTTGTATTTTTACCCAACTACAAGAACAAAGCCCTTATGCAGCCCATTCACATTCTCTTATTAATAGCCGGTTATTTCGCCGTTCTGATGCTTATTTCGTACTTCACAGGTAAAGACGATAGTAACGAAGTATTTTTTAAGGCCTCGAAACAGTCCCCGTGGTATCTCGTGGCTTTTGGAATGGTTGGCGCATCGTTGAGCGGGGTAACTTTTATCTCGGTACCAGGATGGGTAGAAGGCTCTCAGTTTAGCTATATGCAGGTGGTTTTTGGGTACTTGGTGGGCTATTTTGTCGTCGCTTACGTTCTGCTTCCCATTTACTACAAACAGAACGTTACCTCCATTTACGAATATTTAGAAGACCGTTTTGGAGTGGTAAGTTATAAAACCGGAGCTTTTTTCTTCTTTATATCGAGGGTGTTGGGAGCTTCTTTTCGACTGTTCCTAGTGGCCATCGTACTCCAGCAATTTGTTTTCGATGCATTTGGGATACATTATGTTTTCACGGTTATTATCTCCATTCTTCTCATCTGGATCTATACGAACCGTGGCGGGATAAAGACCATTGTGTGGACCGATACGCTACAAACCTTATTCATGATTATCGCGGTTTGCCTATCCATTTATTTTATTACCAGTGAATTGAACTGGAGTTTTAGCGACTTTCTGGCTTCTGATGAACTGAAGCAATACAATAAAACTTTTTTTACGGATAGCTTTTTAGCCAAAAATCATTTCCTGAAATCCTTTGTTGGGGGGATGTTCATTACCATCTGTATGACGGGACTGGATCAGGATATGATGCAAAAGAACCTGACGTGTAAATCCTTAAAAGACGCCCAAAAGAATATGGTTTCATTTAGTATTGTTTTGGTGGGCGTTACATTTCTATTCATGCTTTTGGGTGCCTTGCTATACATTCACGCTAATAAATTCGGGATTAGTGTTCCGTTAATGGATGGACAACCTAAAACGGATTTGTTATTTCCGGAGATTGCCTTGAATGGAGGCTTAGGAATTACCCTGTCCATTACCTTTTTCCTGGGGCTAATTGCGGCTGCTTACTCTAGTGCCGACAGCGCATTGACTTCCTTGACCACAAGTTTCTGTGTAGATTTTCTGAACATTAAAAATCTACCGGAGGAAAAGCAGAAAAAGCTTCGAAAGAAAACCCATATAGGTATGAGCCTGCTCCTTATTGTTGTGGTAGTCGCGTTTAAATACATATTAACCAGCAATGTCATTAACAGTCTTCTCGTGGTAGCAGGTTACACCTACGGGCCATTGTTGGGATTGTTTGCATTTGGAATATTCACCAAATTCCAGATTAAGGATAAGTACGTTTGGATCGTAACGGGAATTTCTGTGGCCATAACGGCAATTTTAGGCAATATACCTGCAGAAGCACTCGGCGGATACCAAGTGGGTTATGAATTGTTGCCTATCAATGGATTAATTACCTTTTTTGGATTAGTATTGATCCGTTCCCAAAAGCACTAAAGTACAGGCTACTTCTACCTCAATACCTTCTTTATTTAACAGGGAATAGAATTCAGGGTTTTCGGTTCCCGGATTAAAGATGACGCGCCTGGGTTTGAGTGAAATCAGGTAATCGTAATAATCGGGTTGGTGCTTGGGGCCAACATAAAGGGTCACCGTATCAATATTGGGAAAAGCCTCTCTTTCGGTATGTATTTTTACTCCAGCGATCTCTCCTTCGCGAAGTCCAAAGGCTACTACAGGTTCATTTTTATCTACCAATCGATGAATTGCCAAATTTGCATATCTATCGGGGTTTGTACTAGCACCAAGGACCAAGGTTTTTTTCATTAAGAATAAATTTTGGGAAAAGTACAATTTAAGAGGGAAAGCGAAATCCTAAAACTACGTTAAAATGATACTAAGATGTAACATAACTTTTATCCGTACGTCTATAGAGTAGAAATATTTCTAATTCTTTACTGTGAATTTTTTACGTTGATGGTTAGTGTTAATAATAGCAGTGAAGAAAGCCCGGGGTTCTAGACCTCGGGTTTTTTTGTTAATAAACGTTAAAGTCGCCATCCTACTGTAACAGTAATCCGTCCCAAACGTCATATGGACATCACTTTCGAAAGTTATGGACCTAACCATTCATAACGAAAGAGGTAATCATCATCAAACAAAAAACAAACTAAACAATCAAAACAATGAGACACTTCGTGCTATTAATGGCCTTGTTCGTGGGCCTTACCTCATTTTCTGCAGTAGATCCAACTGAAGAAAACATAGGAAGAATCACAGGAACCGTGATAGACAAAAACCTTAACGAACCCATTCCATATGTAACTGTTGCCGTGCAAACCCCAGAAGGGGCAATTATAACCGGTGGGGTAACCGACGATAAAGGACGGTTCAACATCCCAGAAATTCCAGAAGGAAAAAGTGTGGTGAACATTCAATATATAGGATACAAAACCTATACGGCAGAAATAGAGATTTCCCGTCGTAGCCGTAATGTAGATTTAGGTAATATTCTATTGGAAGAAGACGTGGAAGCCCTTGACGAGGTTACGGTAACGGCCGAAAGAACCACCATTCAACAAAAATTGGATCGAAAAGTAATCACGGTAGGTAAAGATCTTACCACCAGTGGTCCAACCGCTGCCGATATTATGAACAACTTACCATCCGTAAGTGTGGATCAGCAAACGGGAGCACTTTCTTTACGTGGAAATCAAAATGTAAGGGTTATGGTAGATGGTAAGCTTACCAATGTGCCGATCGCACAGTTACTGAAACAGATCCCATCTACTTCGATCAAGCAAATAGAATTGATTACCAATCCTTCGGCCAAATACAATCCTGAAGGAATGAGTGGTATTGTAAATATCATCCTTCACAAAAACACTGCCTTGGGTTTTAACGGTAGTGCCAATGTAGGATTGGCTTATCAAGAGCAACCAAAATTTAATTCCTCACTAGACTTGAACTACCGAAATGGAAAGTTGAACTTTTTCGGGAACTGGGGTTTCAATGACTCGAAAAACGAAAACTTCGGAAATCTTTTCAGAAGCGATGACAATTCGGAACAGTTCTTTGAGTTTTTGGATGATCAAAGATCCAACCTTGTGAAGTTTGGAGTTGATTTCTATTTAAATGAAAAAAATACACTTTCGGTGTTCACCAATCAGAATTTCTTTAAGGGTGGAACCAATGGATTGACCGACATCTTATATTACGATGAACCTACATTGGATCAGATGCAGGATTTTTTCAATGGCGTTGAAAACCACTCTGAGCAGTACAATTTTAATTATAAATTGGATTTTGCCAAGGAAGGACACAACATAGAATTGGAAGCAGATTACAACCTTTTTGAAAATGATGAAGATGCCGATTTCCAATTCGAAGGTGCTGCCTTCAGTCCAGATTATATGGATTTTATCGATACAGAAAGGGATCGACTTACAGTGAACTTGGATTATGTGAATCCGCTTACTGAAAAGAGTAAATTGGAGTTAGGGTTGCAGGCGCGCTTGTTCAACAGTGATATTGAAAGATCTTCAACTCAATTTGTAATTAATCCATTCGATTTACAAGGGGACTTAATTAGTTCCCCAAGTACCGATTTCGATTACAGCCGTGATATTTATTCGGCTTATGCTACCTATAGCCATGGTTGGGAGAAATTTAGTGTACAAGTAGGTGCCCGTATTGAATCTGTTGACGTTGTTGCCGACACCCGCGAAACGTATGACGAAGGAGTTGTTGGCGATGACTTAAGCAATATTGATACCGATCCCAATGTAGACGTAACTGTGGATGGTGATAACATATTAAGAAACTTCACAAACGATTATATTGAAGTATATCCATCTGCATTCTTAACCTTTACACCTTCTGAAAAGAACCAATTTCAATTGAGCTATAGCCGCAGGGTAGATCGTCCTGGTTTGGAACAGGTAAACCCTATTAGGGAATGGGCTACACCGCTTATCTCTTCGTTTGGTAAAACGAGTTTGGTACCCCAATTCACAAGCTCTTTCGAGACCAATTATACAAGAAACCTAGGTAAAGGAAGCATTACGGCAGGCGTTTTCTACCGTACCATTACGGATGAGATTAGCCGAGCTGTATTTGTAGATCGTACAGACTTGAACAGGGTAATCCTTACCTATGATAATTTCGAAGATACTTCGGCGTATGGTGTGGAAGTTTCTGGTAATTACCGCCCGACCAAGTGGTGGAGTTTCAATGCTAGTTTCGACTTGTTTAACCAAATCCAAAAAGGTATTACAGAGCGATTGGACAATCCGGGACAGGATCCAACCACTGCCGATATCATTACAGAGCGTGTAGAAGTGGATAACACAGCATGGAACCTAAGAATGTTCAACAATTTCAAGGTGACCAAAGCTTTATCATTATCAGCCTTTGGATTTTACAGAGGAAAAAACAGAAACCTTCAGTTCGATGTAGATCCCATGTATTTCGTGAATATAGGTGCACGAGTAAGCCTTTGGGAAGGAAAAGGAACCTTTAGTGTGAATTACAACGACATTTTCAATACCATGCAATTCGCATTCGATGGAACCCGTCCATTTTCTCAAGTTGGGGCATTCAATTGGGAGAGTCAAACAGTGTTCGTAGGATTCAACTATCGATTTGGTGGTGGAAAATATAGAGCTAAGTCCAGAAAACGTCGTGATAACGACGAAAAATCGGGCAGCGGTGGTATTTTCTAGTAGACTGATTCACAAAATGTTATATTTAAGTTAAAACAAAATTTAAAGTGAAACATTTAGTTAAATAAGTAGTCTATATAGTAGGAATCACCTAATAAAAGTTTTATAGTTTATTTGAATTAGCCATTCTACCACATTAAAAAGTTATTAGGTTATATAAGCCCTCCCTTCGGAGGGCTTTCTTTTTTTCAAGAATTTCGACTACAAATCCTCATTTCAGGGTTTTTCCTATTTCACATAACGTTCACTTCTTATAACTTTGAAAGCATAAATCAAGCTGCATAAATTCCCAGTAAGGGGTAGAATCAACTCCTTTATTATATGGTAATTTTATGCTGTTTAAATAAATAACTCATGAATTTCAAACAACTAACTGTGGGATTGCTATGTGCCTTTCTAATCTATTCTTGCGGATCGGACGACTCCGGAAACACACCTCAAGATGATCAAACGCTAGACCAACAACAAGAAGAAACTGTCGAAACCCTTACCAATAATGAACCTTCGCAGACATGGAAAATCACCAATGCCTCACTTACCAATGGCAATGGTACTTTTGACGTGTCTTCCCTATTCAATATTTTGGACGATGAATTTATTTTCTCCGAAAACGGTAGCTTGGAATGGCGACCTGGCCATGATATCAATCTTACAGCTTCTTCATCTGAAGAGGCTAAATTGGATTACTACCGTTCCCCTACTTCATCCAATTATGTTTTCGAAACCGATAGCGGCAATGCATTAACAGCATTAGGGGGTAGTTTTGCTTTTACGGTAAATGACAACGGTACCATAAGCGGTGTATTGACCTTTGCAACGGGAGAAACATTGGCACTGACACTAGCATTAAAGACCGAAGGGGATTTTGATACACCACCATCGAGTGGTCTTGTTTTCACAGAAGTGAACACCTTTCAATCTATAATGACCGTAGGAGGCTCCTTGGGAATGACCGGTTCTAATGCTACCAATAGCTTATACATTGCAACCCGCGAGGACAGTGAAGGGACAAGTGAAGGAAATCCAGAGAAAATCTTTAAACTGTCGCTTGACACAAATACTTTCGAAGAAAATTTATTTTTTCAATCCGATTTCGTAACCAAACGACCTTATATATATAACGGAGAATTGGTGGTTTTCGGTTCGCAATATGTAAATACCTATGACCAAGTGTTATTGGGTACTCCACAGACGGTATTGGTAGAACCGTATCCAGATAACGCTGTTTATTCCCGATTTGGTGTGGCTGTACAAGACGACGTTGTGTACCTGGCTGGAGGTGACATTCCTAACACCACGGAACCAATAACACATTATATTAGAACATTCGACAATGTTACAGGTAGCTTTTCGGACGTGTTAGAATTACCCGAAAATCGATTCTTAACGGGTGCTGCCATCGTTAACGATCAATTCTATGTTATAGGTGGCCAAACTGGATTTTACAATGACGATTATGTCCCTTCTTATTATGTTATCGATTTAAATACACTTCAAATCAACACTTATGATCTTCCTCGAGGATTTCATGACACCTACGCGGCTCGTCAAGGAAATCTCATTTATTTCGCGGGACAAATTAGGGATGATATTGATGGCGATGACGTAGCCGACGTTTACGATGGTTACTTTGGCGTGTTGGATACAACCACGAATACAATTACCGATCTAAGCCATGATCTTGATTTCTCAGATGATTTCTCCACGATCTATGGCCTTACCATATTCAATGATGTGTTATACGTAATTTATGGAGATGCCGCCCAAGGAAGCGATCCTGTCCCGACTTGGTCGATAATGGCGGCGGACCTCAACTAAAAAGATTACGCTACAAGCTTTAAAAATCCCCAGTACTGGGGATTTTTCTTGATCTACCTTTCGGTAAATTTACCTTAAATAATTCGGAAACTGGGGAGTTTTCGGGAACATAAAAAAAGGCCATCCTATTTCGGATGGCCTTTTACATTCCATTATTTTTTCTACCATCGAATCATAGCGCTTCCCCAGGTAAAGCCGCTACCAAATGCAGCCAATACGACTAGGTCGCCTTCTTTAATCTTACCTGCCTCCCAAGCCTCCGTTAAGGCAATCGGAATGGAAGCAGCCGTAGTATTACCATATTTCTGTATGTTGTTATACACCTTATCGTCCGGCAGCTGAAATTTTTTCTGAATGAACTGTGATATCCTTAGATTGGCCTGATGTGGAATAAGCATATCAATATCGCTTACCGTGAGTCCGTTGGCTTGTAAGCCTTCCATGATAACTTCAGAAAAACGCACCACGGCATTCTTAAATACAAATTGGCCGTTCATATGGGGATAATAAGGAATATCTTCCTGTGGGTTTTCCGCTATGATTTCTGGCACCCACTTACCCGTACTGGGTCCTTGAAGTGCCAATTCATCCTTATGTTTTCCTTCACTATGCAAATGGGTGGACAAAATGCCACCTTCACCCGACTCATTTCTTGAAACAACCGCAGCTCCAGCACCATCGCCAAAAATGACAGACACTCCCCTTCCCCGCGTAGTCATATCCAAACCACCGCTATGGTTTTCACTACCAATGACGAGCACATTCTTGTACATACCCGTTTTTACAAATTGGTCCGCCACAGACAGCGCATAGACAAATCCACTGCACTGATTTCTCACATCCAAAGCGGGAACCGTACCCATGCCCATAAGATCCTGAACCTGAACGCCACCCCCAGGAAAATACATATCCGGACTCAAGGTGGCGAAAATGATAAAATCGATATCATCCTTAGAGAGATCGGCCCGTTCCAAAGCAATCGTTGCTGCTTTAACACCCATAATAGAAGTGGTATTACCATCTCCTTTTTTTATATGCCGACGTTCCTTTATACCCGTGCGCTCCTGGATCCAAGCATCATTGGTATCCATGAGTTTGGACAGATCATCATTGGTAACAACATTTTCAGGCACATAATGACCCAAACCAGAAATCCTTGAGGTAAACATAAGCTACATTTTAATTCAAGATGGAAAGATACATATTCGACTTAGAGGAGGGAAATTTTTCAGCTCCATATGCTATGCATGCATAAAAGCTAACAAAGAAGGGTGCCACCACAGCACCCTTACTAAACAACCTAACCAATAAATAATAGAAAAAAATTACTTTATTCACAGCAATTCCCTATTTATTTACAAGATAAATATACAAATTTTGTTTAATATAATATAATAAAGTTTAAACAAAATTTTGTTAAAATATTCGAAGACACTGAATTGTCGTTTAAAAAAGTGACTCATGGTACATAAATGACATCCTGTCACCTTGGCGAAAATGGTATCTTATTTGCCAACAACTTGAAAAACATTTCAAAAAATACATACCATGAGTAAAGGAACTATTAATGTATCGGTAGAAAACATCTTTCCGTTAATTAAAAAGTTTTTATACAGTGATCACGAAATTTTTCTTCGCGAGCTTATATCCAATGCCACAGATGCTACCCTAAAATTGAAACACCTTACCAATATTGGGGAGGCCAAAGTGGAATATGGCCATCCACAAATTGAGGTGAAAATTGATAAGGACAATAAAACACTTCATATTCTGGATCAAGGATTGGGGATGACCGCGGAAGAAGTGGAAAAATACATCAATCAGATAGCGTTTTCCGGTGCCGAGGAGTTCATTGAAAAATACAAAGACAAACAAGGAGAGGATGCCGGGATCATTGGACATTTCGGTTTGGGATTCTACTCTGCCTTTATGGTGGCCAATAAAGTAGAGATCATCACCAAAAGCTACAAAGACGAACCAGCAGCGCATTGGACCTGTGATGGATCGCCCAATTACACCCTCGAGGAATCAGACAAATCTGATAGGGGGACAGAAATCATCTTGCATATTGGGGAAGATGATGTGGAATTCCTGGAAGAAGGACGCATACGCGAATTGTTGGTGAAGTACAACAAGTTCATGCCCATTCCCATCAAATTCGGAACCCGTACCGAAACCCTTCCTAAACCAGAAGATGCTAAGGAAGAGGATCCAGCACCAACCCAAGAAGTAGACAATATTATCAACAATCCTTCACCCGCTTGGACCAAGCAGCCATCGGATCTTGAAGACAAGGATTATGCTGCTTTCTATAGGGAATTGTATCCCATGCAATTCGAAGAACCTTTATTCAATATTCATTTAAACGTAGACTATCCTTTCAATCTTACGGGAATCCTTTACTTCCCTAAGATGACCAACGATATGAACATGCAGAAGGACAAAATCCAACTGTACCAAAATCAAGTCTTCGTTACAGACAATGTAGAAGGTATAGTACCTGAGTTCTTGACCATGTTGCGCGGTGTCATTGATAGCCCAGACATTCCATTGAATGTTTCCAGAAGTTACCTGCAAGCCGACGGAGCCGTTAAAAAAATATCCAGTTACATTACGAGAAAGGTTGCTGATAAACTGAAAAGCCTTTTCAATGATAATCGGGCGGATTTTGAAGGCAAGTGGAACGATATCAAAATAGTAATCGAATATGGTATGCTTACCGAAGATAAATTCTTTGAGAAAGCCCAAGCCTTCGCTTTATACCCAACTGTAGATGGAAATCATTTCACTTTCGAGGAATTGAAAGAGAAAATAAAGGACCATCAGACCGATAAGGACGAAAAGTTGGTCATCCTTTATGCTTCCCATCAAGAGGAGCAACATAGCTATATCGAAGCCGCCAAGGAAAAAGGATATGAAGTGCTATTATTGGATTCTCCCATCATTTCCCACTTGATTCAGAAAATGGAATCTGAAAACGAAAAAACCACCTTTGTGCGTGTAGATTCTGACCATATTGATAATCTGATAAAGAAGGATGACGAAACCATTTCTAAACTGTCCGAAGAAGAACAAGAAACCTTGAAAAATTTCTTAGCAGAGACCATTCCTTCAGAAAAGTTCACGGTACAATTGGAGGCAATGGACAGTCAAGCGAGCCCGTTCATCATTACCGAACCTGAATTCATGCGCAGAATGAAGGAAATGCAGCAGACGGGCGGCGGCGGCATGTTTGGAATGGGAAACCTTCCCGAAATGTACAACCTTATTGTAAACACCAATCATGAATTGGTGGGGCAAATCCTAAACACCAAAACCCAAAAGAAAAAGGAACGTTTGGTGAATCAAGCATTGGATTTGGCACGACTGAGTAAAAATCTACTAAAAGGGGAAGAATTGACCACCTTCATTAAAAGGAGCTACGAAATGATAAAATAAGTAGTGATTTACACAACCTTTAAACCGCCGTTTGGCGGTTTTTTTTATTCCCAATATTGCCCAATCCTCAAAAATCACCAATAAAATGTTAAAAAAACAGGGATTTTCCCCTGTTAATTAGTTGTCAGATAATTCTTTCCGCACTATTTTTGAACAACTAATTATCTAATTAAACCTTTCAATTATGAAGAAATTTTACTTATTTCTCTTATTGATGTTGATGACCCCTATTATTTTTGCTCAAGATTCGGTCATGGACTCAGGAGGAGAAAACAATCCAGTTCTTGTGAATACAGGAACAGAAATGCTATTGGTTCCTTGTGGCCAAACAACAACCAATACCGCCCTAGAAAATGGGTGGTTTACGAATGCTGGCTCTAACCAGCAAATTGCAGCGGATTTTACAGTTCCTGCATTTAATGATTTTACACTGGAAACCATTGTTATTAATATTTGGACACAGGGTGGATCGCCAATTAACCCAGTTGATTTTTATTTCCATGCAGATGCCACAGGGCCCGGAGCCCAACTTGCCTCAGCGGTAGGGCAAGTTCCTACCTCCCAAGTATTCATCGGTTCAAATTTTGGATATGACATAAACGAATACACCTTTGATCTAACTGGAAGCGGAATTGTTCTTAGCGCGGGAGCTCTTGAAACTTCTTTCTGGTTAAGAATGGAAACCTCAAATTTGGCTGGAAGTAACGTTGCATGGGATACCTTTTCTGCTGCTACTGCAGGCAACGTAAACGGCACGGACACCTATGTTAGTTTAGATACTGGAGGCTCTTGGGGACCAATTACTGGTTGGGAACAAGCATTCAGTATTTCCGGAGATTGTGCATGTCCTGCTGGTAATGTACCCCCAATGATTACCTGTCCAATGGACGTGACAACCACTGCAGGTGGTGGTCTTTGTGGTGCTGTGGTGGCATTCCCAGATGCTCTTGGGACCGATGTCGACGGAAATTTGGTTTCCGTAACCCAGACGGGAGGACTACCAAGTGGATCTGAATTCCCAGTAGGAATTAACACTATAGAGTATACCGCTACGGATTCTTGTGGTGAAACAGCTGTATGTACCTTCACCATTACGGTGACAGATGACGAAGATCCAACCTTAACATGTCCTGCAGATATTACCGTTAGTAATGATGCTGGGGTTTGCGAGGCATTTGTCACGGTTCCTGCCCCAACAATCATGGATAACTGCCCTGTGATTTTGGCGAGTGATGTCATGTTCATGGGACCAGTTACGGAATTCGTTGACGATGGAAATGGTGAGCTTGACGATACACCAACTACGGTTACTGGATTAACCATGGCCGTTCCTGGAAACGATGTGGAAATTTCTTTTGAAACCAATGGAGACTTTGGTTTCAGCTCAGAATGCTTTGTTCTAAATGGACCTGATGGTTCCGAAATTTTTAACGAATGTGATTTAGGTAGTGACTGTGTGACGGCAAACAGAACCTTCACAGTAGCAGAAGCTACTTGGAACAACTGGATCACCACCTTTGGGAACGACTTAACTTTTACACTACTGGCAGACAGTAGTGTTGATTTGTTCTGTGACGATACCTACCAATTAAGTATTGTTACAGGAACTCCTACTGGAGTTCTAACCAATGACTACAATGGAACCGCCGATGCTTCCGATACGTATCCTGTAGGGACAACGGCTGTTACATTTACCTATACAGATAATGGAGGAAACTCTGGAAGCTGTACTATGAATATTACGGTTGAAGATACTGAGGCACCTGTTGTAATGTGCGAAGGAGATGCCCAAACTTTGGATATCATACAAAATGGTAGTTTTGAAACGGGTGATTTCACAGGATGGACTGCAATAGATAACCCTAACCCTTTTGTACCATGGGGTGTTTACCCTGATAATGATGGAGGTGGATTCTTTACCCCTGCATTACCAACAGACGGTGCACTATTGGCTGGAAATGGATTCGATGGCGAATCTGGAGAAGCGGTAATTTACCAAGATGTTTCCATCGATGCCGGAGCTGTTAGTGCTATGTTGTCTTGGGATGAAAACATCGATTACGATCTAGCCAGTTTCTGCACAGGATGTCAAGATCGTATTTATGAAGTACAAGTGCGTGACCTTAGTGACAATGTATTGGAAACTTTGGTTCAAATTATTGCCACTGCTGGTAATATTGATAGCGATAACACTTGGGTGAGTCAAACTGCGGACCTTGCGGCCTATGCGGGACAAGATGTTCGTATTGCATTCTGGCAGAACATTCCAGACAATTTCTCTGGACCTGCAAAATTTGCATTAGACAACGTACGACTGAATGTTGAAACCTTATCCTCCGCTCCATTAGTGGTTGAATTGGATGCCAACGGAATGGCTACTGTAAACGCTGCCGATCTTGTTTCGGTTACAGACAACTGTGGCTCATTCACCGTTGAGCTTAACGGGGTAACCACTACTATGGGTAGCCTGTACGCTATGGAGGCCGGATTCACCGGAACGACGACGGACAACATCGCCCGTTACGGTTACGATTCCGCTACGGATGACATTACCCTTGAGGACAACCCATATGCCAGTACGACCACGGGCGGTAACTACAGCCTTGCCGTGAACCCTGTCAGTGGAATGGGCTACCTGTTGGCCGATTCCCCGGGAACGGGCAACCGTGCGCTCTTCGAGTACGACCTGGCAACGGGCACGCTCGGCACCGAGATCGGTGACGTGGTATCCGCTGGAGGAGCCGCCAACCCGAACGCCATGACCTTTGGAACGGACGGTACGCTTTATATCTCCTTCGGAACGGGTGACATCAACACCTTCGACGTTGGAACAGCAACAAGTACGGCCTTTGCCACTGCACCGCAGAACGGTGGTGGTATCGGGCTTACCTATGACAGTGACGCCGGT
>JAHQVM010000108.1 GCA_019634365.1 Flavobacteriaceae bacterium
AAAATTCAACCCATCTGGAACCGACGCCGGGGAATTTATAGACACCGTCGAATTAACAGGTCCTACCAATATCATGCAGCTCGACAACTTCAATTGGGTGGTATTGGATTGGAGTGCCGGTGATGCAGAATTATACGATCCTCAAGGATTGTACATCGACAAATTCACAACGGGGCTATCCCAACCAGAAGGTATTACCTACGATCCAGATGGAAATCTTCTCATTGGAAACGGTGGAACCAGTGCTGTGAAGAAATTTGATGTAGATGGAAACTTTATCGAGGATGTTGTGCCATCGGGCTCGGGTGGACTGGTTCAACCCAATGCTGTAATCGTGCGTGAAAATGTCGTGGCGGGTCTCGAAGATGAACAACTCAATAAGGTTAAAGTGGCTCCTACCATGGGAAACGAATTCGTAATAAGAACTGAAAACGCTCCTATCAAAAAGCTTGAAATATTTGGAATGGATGGTAAGAAAATCGCAGATCTTCCTATTTCCGAAACCGTAACTTGGAATGCTTCCACTCAATCTGAAGGCATTTACTTCCTAACCATAACTATGGAAAACAATAAAAAAGGCACCCGCAAAATCGTTGTGAAACGATAGGGGATTTTTCAGTACCGATACCAACGGTGATTCCTTGACCCAAGAACTTTTGGTAAACTGAGTTTCAGATTACTGAGTTTTTGTTTCGCGAACCCATTATTGCATTGGCAGTAATGGGTTTGCTTTTTTCACGACTTAGTTATCTCCCATTAAAACTGTACTTTTGAGCATGCAAAAAACATTGGATGTAGTCATTATCGGAGGTGGTCCCATTGGGATTGCTTGTGCTTTGGAATGCAAAAAGAAAAACCTGAATTATGTGGTCCTCGAAAAAGGGGCTTTGTGCAACTCCCTTTACAATTACCCCTTGAATATGACCTTTTTTTCCACTTCGGAAAAGCTGGAAATCGATGACATCCCTTTTATAAGCAACAATGCAAAACCCAATCGCAATGAGGCATTGGAGTATTATCGCCGCGTCGCCACTTCGAACGGTCTTACCATTCACTTATTTGAAAAGGTATTGAAGGTAGATAAGAACGATGGTGGTTTTCATATCCAATCTAACAAAAACAATTACACGTCGAAAAACGTAATTGTTTGCACTGGGTTTTACGATATCCCCAAACTTTTGCATGTTCCCGGTGAGGACCTTCCCAAAGTTTCTCATTATTTTAAAGAAGCCCATCCCTATATCATGAAGAAAACCATTGTGGTGGGAGCGAGTAATAGTGCCGTGGATGCTGCTCTTGAAATTTGGCGAAAAGGTGGGGATGTAATGATGGTGGTTCGTGGACCTCAAATTGGGGAACGTGTGAAATACTGGGTTCGTCCCGATATTGACAATAGGATTAAAGAAGGTAGCATAAAAGCACTTTTCAATGCAGAAATAGAAGAGATTAAGCCTACATCGGTCACGGTACGAACTCCCGAAGGCATTCTGGAATTGGAAAATGATTTTGTAGTTGCCCTTACAGGATATTTACCCAATTTCGAATTTATCAAATCATTGGGTATCGATCTCAATGGCGAGAAACAAGTCCCAACCTACAATGAAGAAACCATGGAAAGTAACATTGATGGATTGTATTTAGCCGGCGTAGTATGTGGTGGCACAGAAACCCATAAATGGTTTATAGAAAATTCACGGATACATGCCCAAATTATTGTAAAGGCCATTACAGGTAAGATCAATACCCAGCATACTTAAAATTCAGTAGTTTTTGGGTGTATGAATAGAGCTGGGGAAAATGGGTTTTAAACTCCTTGGGCGATTCAAAAAAATATTCGGATAATACTGCCATGAATTCATACTGATTGGTAAAGGCATAGGACCTAAAGTATTCGGTCTCATCCAATTTATCTTTTACTTCTTTGTGAGTGAGTCGTCGAAGGATATTCTGAAATTGCTTGGCAAAACGGGTTGAATCCAGATCCCTACTCTTTCGGGCTTCCAGTTGCATGGCGTGCATGAACTCATGAATACCTAGATTTCGGTTATCATTGGGGATTTTATAGCCCTTTTCGAAATCCGACCACGATAGTACCAGTGCTTTTCCCTTAGGGTTAAATTCCCCTTTGTGCATGGCACCATTCATAGTACTATAAAACTCGCCGGGATATACCAAAATGTGCTCGATGAGACCATAATCGAAGTTCTTCCTTCCAAAACTTAGCATGCAACCGATGGCTGCTATGAGGGTTTTCATTCTTTCGGTAATCTCTATTCCATCCCTGGCAATGAAATTCTTTTCCTTGACAAATACAGCTACCCGATGCTGAAACTGCCTCTTTTCCTTTTTAGAAAGTTGATTATAGAAAGTGAATTCCTCCTCAAGCACTGCCAACTGGGAGGGTTTCAATTTTCGGAAAATAAGATAGTTTCTATACAGGGGACGATCGTAGGTACTCGCATACCAATTTTCGAATACCCGGAAAAGAAAAAAGGCAAAACCGAGCAATACAATGGCATAGGCGTAAGGCGCCAACCACGGAGCATTTTCTTCGGCTTGGATGAGTAACATTTTATCGATTTGGTAGGGGTAAGATAGCGATTATTTTGCTTAACCCCAGTAATTTAGTATAGTAAACGAACGAAGTCTGGATAAATTATAACCCAAGAATTAATCGCTATTCAAAATACTTAACACATACCAAAACAGTAACATAAGGGAAGCAAATAGCCCCAATGAAGCAGCGACGTACTGGTCTTCTTCATACTTGTGAATCATGTTCGAGGTCTGATACAAAATAGACCCTCCGGCCAATACTACCATTCCTACACTAAACAGCAGCCCCAGATTGAATCCAAATAAAATTCCAGCAACAATAAGCCCCAAGGCTATAAATCCGCCAATGGTCAGGGCCGATTTCAGGAACGAAAAGTCTTTTTTCGTAATGAATACAATAGCCGATAATCCTAAAAACAGTGACAAGGTGATAATCGCGGCCTGATTTACAATCATGAATCCTCCCTCACCAGCATAAACAATGGCGATAAAAAGAAGGGGGATGAAGATAAACGCTTCGGCTATAACATATACAAGCAAACCTATATACTGTAAGTTCTTATCATGTGTTTTCATGGCCATACGTTCAGCATAACTGGTAACCAACATAAAACCACCCAGCATGATTAACCAGAGGGATCCCTGTGTTAGCGACATGGCCAGATCCATGACGGCTGGGATGTTGAAGAAAATGATTTCTACTACAACAAAAAGCAATACGGCCAATGCCAAATGCGTATATGTTTTTCTGAAAAAAGCCGCTCTTGCAGGGGTTTCCAACGCAGCAACCTTAGGTATCTCTTGGGATTGTATTTCATCCATATTCAATATATATTTCGGTTAGTGTTTTAAATCTACCATTATTTTTTTGAAGACTCGCCTTTAAAATGTTGCGAATTGTTCTTAAATAAAACATTGAAGGTCGTCAAACTTCCATAGCACCTGGTAATGTACTGCTGCAAGTCGATCTTTTCCTGTTCATCCAATACTTTACTCGAATTTATTTTCTGTTCCATTACCCGAAGTCGGTCACGAAGCATCACAATTTTATGGAAAAAGGTATCGATCGGGATTTCCTTATTGGCCAAGCCACTATCTTTGGGTTGGAGCACAAGGGTTCCCCCCTTATACTTATCCGCAATCGGAACAATCTCACTGGCGTCGCTCCATTTTTTCAATATGGAACGAAGGCTTCGTTCTACTTCATAGAAACTAACGGTATCCAAATCATCATCGGAAGCCTCGATAACTTCAAATTCGTCGTCCAATCCAATGGTTTCCAGACCCCCTTCGATGAAAGTAACCCAGTACATTCTCGAGTCTACATTGGTTACCACCCCTTTTCCATGCTCCGGGTGATTGATCCGGGATCCGATTCCTAGTATTTTATTCATGCGTTTGTCAATTTTTAAGCAAGATACTAAGTTATCTTTTTTTGGATGCTATGAAAAGATCAATTCGAACCAAAAAGTTGAATGATTGCAACACATGAAGTAAATCGTGTACTTATGTTAAATATAGTGGTGTTTTCAAGGATTGCTTTTAGAATCCATTTCTATTTTGTTTTTTTGCCATGGCCCTCCTTATACACTTTCAATGCGCATAGCCACCTTCATCGTAATTTGTTTTCTGATTATGGGCAATATCCCAAATGGTTCAGGACAAACCCCAGTTCCAACCAAAGACAGTTCGAAATTGGAACATCGCATGGATTCCATCAATTTCGATTCGATACTGCAAAGGAATAGGCAGCACATGGTCAATAACGTCCAAAGAAATCAACAATGGCAGGAGAAACTGGAACACTCCATAGATAGTGTTCAAAAGGTTTGGGAGCAAAGACTTCGAGAGGAAGAAAGGAGAAGAAAAGCGAGTACACGTTCTTGGGCGCTCATTTCAGGTTTAATCTTATTACTGGCATTGAGTACAATGACCTACTACAGAAATGAGCAAAAAATGAAAGAGCAAGCCTATCAAAATTTATTGCTGAACAATAAAGTGGCTTCTAAAACAGAAGAGGTCAATAAATTGCTTGCCGAGACCATTCAACATATTAAATCGAAAGAGCAGATCGCTCAGAACCTTCAGAAACTTTCTAAAGAAGAAGAGGGAATCACTCTGAAGAGCATCATCGCCGATATCAATGCCAGTAAATCAAATGACACTAAACTTATGCTCATAAAACAAAACATTAAGCAGGTAAATTTTGAGTTCATTAAAAACCTGAAATCGGCCCATCCCACACTTTCTAAAACCGACATTGAAATCTGTTCTTTTATTCGTGTAGGTTTGGACCGAAACGAAATTTCTAAATTGAGAAATACTTCGGTGGAAGCAGTTCGGAAATCGCGTCATCGTATCCGAAAGAAAATGGATTTGGAGGACCATATCGATCTATACGCTTACTTATCTTCAGAAATAATGTCCGCTTAATTTATTATTTAAAATATTAACTATCAAGTAATTAATATTTTGTCCGCCTATTTGTCCGCCCAGAATTTTTGGCGGATTTTTTTTTGTCTCGTAGTCTTGCCTAAGAATTGAAACATTAAAATGGTTCGAGACTTTTTAAGAAAATTCGGTTTGCTCTTTTCATCCAAAGTAAAAGATGATAGCTCTAAAACGTATCGGGATTTAAAAGAGGAAGAAGAGGCGCTTAATGCCAAATTGGATGCGCTTGAAGAGATGGAGCAAAAGATTAAAAAAGTAAAAAATTAATGCCAGGTTTCCGATGTGGGGAGATTGGAGCCTGGTATTTACATAAAGATGTTGAGGTTAATGGTTGGGGTGTAATTTTTAGGGGATGAACCCCTTTTTGCACCCCTCCATTTTTTAAATACTCGACATAATACTGGTAAACTTGCAACCACAAACAACTAGAAATTCAATAACCCTTATTAATCGACCCTTATGAAAAAATTTACCCTAATGTTATTGTTGCTTATTGCAACGATAGAATTTACTTATGCCCAATGCGGTCCCGGTCAAAATATTGATCAAAGTTTTGTAAACGCTGGTTTGGCAGCTTCTACTACTGAACAAGGAAACAGTTTCGTGGCTCCCTGTACTGGACAGATTGAATCACTAACCATTCGCGTATTTAACGTTTCCGCTGCAGGAACAGCAACAGTAACCATTCATGCTGGTGATACCGGCGTTAACCCTATTGGCACCACTACCATTAATATCCCAGCAGCGGGAGGTACTATTTCCACAACTTTTGCTACGCCTGTACCTGTTACTTCGGGAAGCACCTATACCTATATGGTAGACCCAGGCTCCATAACGTTGGGTTATAGCATGGGTTTAGGCGATCCCTATCCTGCAGGGGATAGTCTTAGGAATCTGGGAGGTACGTTTAGCGCCGCAACCAATCCAGATGCGGATTTTCGCTTTATCATAGGCTTTGTAGATGAGGTTGACCCCACTGCAGTTTGTACCGATTTTACGGCACAACTGGACGCCACGGGAAATGTTACCATTACTGCAGCAGATGTGGATGGAGGATCCAGTGATGATAGTGGAAGCGTAACCCTAAGTATTGATAATGACACCTTCGATTGTTCCAATATTGGCGCCAACACAGTCACTTTAACGGCAACCGATGCAGCAGGAAACACTGATTCATGTACCGCAACGGTTACTGTGGAAGATGCTATTGTTCCCACAGCAGTTTGTCAAGATATCACAATACAATTAGATGGAACTGGGAATGCAACCATTACGGCT
>JAHQVM010000109.1 GCA_019634365.1 Flavobacteriaceae bacterium
AAATTCGATCAAAAATGGGACGGAATCCTCTTTTTTAGCCCAAGTGGCATTAAAAGTTTTCTTTCTGAAAATACCATGGGCAATGCTATCGCCATCTGCATAGGAGAAACCACTGCCTCTGAAGCCAAAAAATACACACGTAACGTTATCGTGGCAAATGCGACCCGTATAGAGAGCGTGATTGCCAAAGCGGTAAAAACCTTACTACATGACACAAATTAAAAACGACCTATTTTTAAAGGCCCTTCGTGGGGAATCTGTTGAACGCCCTCCTGTTTGGATGATGCGCCAGGCAGGGCGCTATCTTCCAGAATTCATGGAGATCAAAGCGAAGTACGATTTCTTTACCCGTTGCCAAACCCCGGAATTGGCCAGTGAAATCACCGTACAACCCATCCGCCGATATGGTATGGATGCCGCGATTCTATTTAGTGATATCCTCGTCATTCCACAAGCCATGAACATTGATGTGGAAATGAAAGCCGGTGTGGGTCCTTGGCTTCCAGAACCCATTAGAAAGCCTGCAGATCTCGATAGGGTCATTGTTCCCGATGTCAATGAGACTCTGGGCTACGTAATGGATGCCATCGATATGACCAAGGAAAAATTGAATGACGAAATTCCCTTGATCGGTTTTGCCGGAAGCCCATGGACCATACTTTGTTACTGTGTGGAAGGTCAAGGTTCCAAGAATTTTGCCATGGCAAAGGAATTCTGCTTCACCCAACCTAAAGCTGCACACGAACTCCTTCAAAAAATCACAGATACCACTATTGCTTATCTAAAAGAAAAGGTGAAACACGGGGTGAACGCAGTTCAAGTATTCGATAGTTGGGGAGGCATGTTGTCGCCTGTCGATTATCAAGAATTCTCTTGGCAATACATTCAACAGATTATAGATGCCCTAAAGGACGAAACCCATGTCATCGCATTCGGCAAAGGCTGTTGGTTCGCATTGAATGAAATGTCGAAAAGTGGTGCTTCGGCTTTGGGTGTAGACTGGACCTGTTCTGCCCGCAATGCCAGATACCTTACCGGAGGAAATATTACTCTCCAAGGGAATTTCGACCCTTCACGATTGTTGAGTCCTCCAAACCAGATCAAGGAAATGGTCACCCAAATGATTCGGGAATTCGGAAAAGATAAATACATCGTTAACTTAGGACACGGAATACTACCCAATATCCCTCTGGAAAATGCGGGGGCATTTGTGGAAGCCGTAAAAGAATATAGAGAATAGCTGTGAACCTATGGGCACGAATAAAAAGATTGAGCCCCTTGGGTATCATTCGTTTTGGATGGTTATTTTTAACACATCCATTCCTTATTTGGCCCACTTGGAAAGCAACGAAAAGAACTTTCAGTATTTGTAACGATCTTTACGGAAGTAGTCACCATAAAAGCAATAAGGCAAATGCATTCCGTCACGCACTTTGGAACGTTCTCATTTGTAACAGATCATTAAAAAGGACACAAAATGCACAAAAAAGCGTCATTTTTACTGAAAAAGTGACCGATTTATACGAAAAAGCAACAAAAAATGACCTTTTCGACCAAGAAATGGATTTTCACAACAATCGAATCGGTAGAATTCAATTTCTTGTGATTTTGAACGAAAATGAGCAGAAAATGGTCGATTTTATCCGAAATTTGGCCGAAAACGCGAAAAAAGTGACCCAAATAGACGAAATTGAACGATACCCTGAAGAATTAGTATACATTTCTGAATAGTATGATTAAAAATATATTCCGAGGCATAAGAGCATACAGCGGTACTTTTAAACTTATAAGTGAGTTAGGGCTATGGAAGTATTTTGGCATACCCATTCTCATTAGTTTGGTAACGGCTTCCTTAATCGGATTTGCCGCCTGGGGATGGAAAGATAATGTTGCCAATCTTATCGACAAAATCTGGATTTGGGAATGGGGGTCTGAAACATTTCATGTCATTGGAGAGGTCTTGGGTGTCGTTTTAATCGTGGCCATTGGTTTTATCCTTTACAAACACATTGTAATGGCGTTAAGCGCTCCCTTTATGAGTCCCGTTTCCGAAAAAATAGAAGCGCATCTCATGGGCACAGATCTTGAGTATAGGAACACCACATTCATGGGACAATTATGGCGGGGTATTCGCATTAATGTGCGGAATCTTTTTATGGAATTGTTCCTATCCATACCCATTTTGTTATTAAGCCTCATTCCCGTAGTGAATCTAATTACCACACCGTTGCTCTTTTTAGTTCAATCCTATTATGCAGGTTTCGGGAACATGGATTACACCTTGGAACGTCATTACGGATATTCTGAAAGCCTTCCGTTTGTAAGAAAACACAGTGGCATTGCCACCGGAAATGGCATTGTATTCATGGCCATGTTATTCATACCAGTAGTCGGTATCATCCTAGTACTGCCACTATCTGTAACGGCCGCTACTACCGAAACATTACGACTTATCCATTCAGAAAAGAAAGTATGAAACAGCAATTCGTTTCCTATATAAAAACACTTCAAAATAGCATTACGGCCTCTTTGGAAACCATCGATGGCCAGGCTACCTTTAAAGAAGATCCCTGGATTCGTCCAGAAGGGGGCGGCGGTCGTACCCGCGTGATCGAAAATGGGGCAGTTTTCGAAAAAGGAGGAGTGAATATTAGTGAAGTCTACGGAACATTGCCCCAAAGTATGCAACAATACTTCGGTGTGAAAGATGCCGATTTCTTTGCGTGTGGCCTTAGTTTGGTTCTGCATCCCAAAAACCCATTTGTGCCAACCGTTCATGCAAATTGGCGGTATTTTGAAATGTACGACAAAGAAGGAGCCATCGTAGATCAGTGGTTCGGTGGGGGTCAAGATCTTACCCCCTATTATCTATTTGAATAAGATGCCCAACATTTTCACAACATCTGCAAACAAGCCTGCGATGCACATAATGCCGAATTTTATCCTAAATATAAAGCCCGATGCGATGAATATTTTTACAACAGTCATCGTGGGGAAGGCAGAGGGATTGGAGGACTTTTCTTTGATTATCTGAAGAAAAGCGATGCGATGAACATGCAGGATTGGTACAATTTCGTGACCGGAGTGGGAAATAGTTTTCTGAAAGCTTACCTCCCCATCGTAGAAAATCGAAAGGATACTCCCTATACCCAAACCCATCGGGATTGGCAGGAAATACGAAGGGGGCGCTATGTAGAATTCAATTTGGTACATGATAAGGGAACCCTATTTGGCTTAAAAACCAACGGGCGAATTGAAAGTATTTTGATGAGCCTCCCTCCACATGTCCAATGGAAATATGATCACCATCCAACACCGGGAAGTGAAGAAGAAAAACTGATCCATGTTCTTAAAAACCCTAGAGAATGGATCTAAAACGTATTTTTGAACTTTAAGAATGCAATGTGATGTTAGATAGTTTACTGGAAGCCCTAAAATATTCCCCCAATAATATACCGCTCAAATTACAAGTAGCGAAGCTTTATATGGAACAGGGAGACTTGGAAAATGCTGAGAAGCATCTGACTGAAACCATTGCTCTTGATCCAAAAAATGAAGCCGCCAAATATGAATTGGCCAACTGCTTCTACAGGCAGGATAAAATTCCGGCCGCTACTGTTTTGCTTGAAGAAATAGTCACTTCTCAGTCTCCGTTGGAATATCTCGAATTACTTTGTTATTGTCAGTTGAATCAAAAAGATTTTCAGGAGGCCACTGAAACCTATCATAGGATTTTGGAGATGGACGCTTCCTATTCCAATGAAGATTTCGATCGATACCTTAGATTAAGCGGCACACCCCAAAAAGACATTACCGATGAAGACGCACTTGGGTTCATAAAAAAATCTGAATCTTCTTTTCAAGAAGTGGGCGGTATGGATCATGTGAAAAAAGAAATTTCATTAAAGATCATTCAACCCTTACAGCACCCAGAACTATACAAAGCGTATGGTAAAAAAATTGGTGGAGGTGTTTTGTTATATGGCCCTCCAGGTTGTGGGAAAACGCATTTGGCTAAGGCAACCGCTGGAGAAATTGACGCCAATTTCATTAATGTAGGAATTAACGAAATCCTAGATATGTGGATTGGAAGTTCGGAAAGAAACCTTCATGAAATATTTGAAGTTGCACGAAAAAATACACCCTGTGTACTATTTATTGACGAAATTGATGCGTTAGGAGCCAACCGCAACGATGTGAACAAAACGGCTGGGAGAACAGTAATAAATCAATTTCTTGCCGAATTGGATGGCATTGAATCTGACAACGATGGAATCCTTGTTCTTGGTGCCACTAATGCCCCTTGGTATTTAGATCCCGCATTTAGGAGACCTGGCAGGTTTGATAGAGTCGTCTTTGTATCTCCTCCAGATGAAGATGCTAGGGAAGCTATTTTTAAAATTCACCTAAAAAATAAACCCATAGAAGGTATCGATTACATGGCATTGGCAAAAGGCTCCAAAGAATTTTCAGGAGCAGATATCATGGCCTCCATTGATCAAGCAATCGAAATGAAATTAGAAGCTTCGTTTAAAGATGGAGTTCCCAGACCTATTGGTACGAAGGACGTTCTCAAAGCACTTAAGAAAATGAAGCCCACCACCAAAGAATGGTTCCGTTCTGCTAAGAACTATGCACTCTATGCGAATGATGCTGGTCTTTATGACGAGATTTTGGACTATTTGAAAATAAAAAAATAACATGGATCAAGTAGAATTGCAAAGGGGTATACAACTATTTGAATTAGGGCGCTATAAAGATGCCATTCCCTATTTCTCTAAAGATTTAAGTTCTTGGGAAAGCAAATTCTATTTGGCACATTGTTATTTCCTGATTTCGGATTACGAAAAAGCAAAGAACCTAGTCGAAGGATTGCTATCGGAATCACCGGACGATCCAGATGTCTTTTTTCTAAGATCTAGAATTGCGTATTCGGAAGATCGAAATAAAGACGCCATGTCCGATATTGATGAAGCTATTAATTTTAATCCCTACAATGCAGATTATTTTGGACTGAAAGCCTCCATCTTCTTGCAAATGAAAAAGTATGAGGAAGGGTTACGTTATGCTAACGAAGGATTGCATATTGAGCCTACCAACCGATTTTGCCTCAATATAAGGGCACAATTACTCACCAAGTTAGAAAAAATTCCAGAGGCAGACCAAACCATCGAAGATATTCTGCAAGACAATCCTCAGGATGTATATTCTCATGCAAATGTAGGTTGGGTAGAACTGGAAAAAAACAATATAGACAAGGCTCTTACACATTTCAAAGAAGCGCTGAGCATAGATCCCAATTTTGAATACGCCCGTGAAGGGATGAGCACGGCACTTAAAGCCAAGAACTTTGTATATAGGCTGTATTTGAAATATGCTTTCTGGATTAGTAAAAAATCAAGCGGAAATCAGTGGGCTTTCATTATTGGAATTTACCTCATTTACAGGTTTTCATACAAGTTCTTAACCGCTGCTGGTTTGTCCTACCTGGCTATTCCGTTGGTGATTGCTTATTTACTTGTTGCTTTGGGAAGTTGGATGATGGAGCCGCTGTCCAATTGTATTCTTAGTTTCAATAGGTATGGCAGATATTTATTGAATAAAGATGAAAAGTTAAGCGGATATACTTTTGGTGCACTGGTATTGTTGGGATTAATATCCATTTTATTATTCTATAGCCTTCAAATCGAATATTTCTTGCCACTTTCGGTAGCCGCCTTTGCTGCGCTTATACCCCTGCCAAGAGCATTTATTCAGTATTCCTCTTCAGGTAGGAACTTGGGCTTCATAACAGGGATCCTCATTCTAGGTGTTGGAAGTGCTGGTTTCTTAGTATTTGAAAGTGCCTATGCCGTTGGTTTTGCTGCTTTTATAATTATGGTCATTTACACTTGGGTTTCTAACCTATTTAAATAAAAAATTATGTACCCACTACGAAGAAATCGCCGACTACGAACCTCAGAGGCCATTCGAAGCCTTGTCAGGGAAACCATAATTACCCCAAATGACTTTTTGGTTCCTCTATTTGTCGTAGAGGGAAAAGGTGTGAAAGAAGAAATCGCTTCCATGCCCAACTATTATCGATATAGTTTGGATCTCTTGGAAAGGGAAGTAAAAGAGTTGTGGTCTCTGGGCTTGAAAGGCGTGCTCCTATTCGTGAAGGTTCCTGACGAACTTAAGGATAATAAAGGTTCTGAAGCGCTTAATCCCAATGGATTGATGCAACGTGCTGTTAAAACCGTGAAGAATGCGTGTCCCGAAATGTTGGTTATGACCGATGTGGCCTTGGATCCCTATTCCAGTTTAGGTCATGATGGGATTGTAGAAGATGGTATAATCGTTAACGATGACACCAATGAAATCCTCGCAGAAATGTCACTTGCCCATGCCGAAGCAGGTGCCGATTTCGTGGCGCCCAGTGATATGATGGACGGCCGCATCTTAACCATTCGGGAAGCCTTGGAAGACGAAGGCTTCACAGATACCGGAATCATGAGTTACAGCGCCAAATATGCCTCTGCATTCTATGGCCCCTTCAGGGATGCTCTAGATAGCGCCCCAGCGGATTTGGCAAACGTCCCCAAGGACAAAAAAACATATCAAATGGATCCATCCAATCGTGATGAAGCTATTCGGGAAACAGAAATGGACATAGATGAAGGTGCCGATATCGTCATGGTAAAACCCGGTATCGCCTACCTAGATATGGTTCGTGAAATTAGAAATCACGTTGAAGTTCCCGTGGCCGTGTACCAAGTGAGTGGCGAGTACGCCATGATCAAGGCCGCCGCCGAAAAAGGATGGCTCGACCACGATGCAGTGATGATGGAGCAAATCACAGCTATTAAACGCGCAGGAGCTCACATCATTGCCAGTTATTTTGCCAAAGACGTGGTAAAGCTTATTGCTGGTTAAACGACTGCTCCCCGGAATTCAATCCCCAATTGATCCCTAGAATGGAAACTAGGTTGTCGTTTTCTGGGAAGTCCTTTCCAAAACCTCCTACCAAGGAAATATTGGTATTTAACTGATAGGTGATATTCCCCACAGATCGAAACTGATCACCAT
>JAHQVM010000110.1 GCA_019634365.1 Flavobacteriaceae bacterium
AAAGAAGCTGCAGAAAAAGCCAAGATCGAATTGTCTTCTTCTACGCAGACAGAAATCAACCTGCCTTATATCACAGCAACGTCCAGTGGACCTAAGCACTTGGTGAAAACCTTAAGCCGTGCTAAGTTTGAGCAGTTGATCGACGACTTGGTAAAACGTACTATCGAGCCTTGTCAGACTGCATTGAAAAATGCAGGATTGAAGACAAGTGATATTGACGAAATTATTTTGGTAGGTGGATCTACCCGTATTCCTGCTGTACAAGAAGCCGTGGAGAAATTCTTTGGGAAAGCTCCAAGTAAGGGAGTGAATCCAGACGAGGTAGTAGCGGTTGGAGCTGCGATCCAAGGAGGAGTACTTACCGGGGATGTTAAGGATGTATTGTTATTGGATGTTACCCCACTTTCCCTTGGAATCGAGACCATGGGTAGCGTGATGACGAAATTGATCGACGCCAATACTACGATTCCTTCCAAGAAGAGCCAGGTATTCTCAACAGCAGCAGACAATCAGCCCAGCGTTGAGATTCATGTGCTACAGGGAGAACGTCCTATGGCTGGAGATAACAAGACCATTGGTCGTTTCCACTTAGATGGAATTCCACCAGCACCTCGTGGCGTACCTCAGATTGAAGTTACCTTCGATATCGATGCGAACGGAATCATTAAAGTAAGCGCTACCGATAAAGCTACTGGAAAGTCACAAGACATCAGAATTGAAGCATCTTCTGGATTGACCGACGAAGAAATCGAAAAGATGAAGGCCGAAGCCGAAGCCAATGCTGAAGCAGATAAGGCCGCCAAGGACAAAGCTGACAAGATCAATGAAGCTGACGCTATGATTTTCCAAACGGAAAAACAATTGAAGGAGTTTGGTGATAAGTTGAGTGATGACAAGAAAGCTCCTATCGAAGCTGCGTTGGAAGACTTGAAGAAGGCTTATGAGACCAAAGAAGTAGAGACCATTGAACCTGCGTTGGAAAAAATCAACGAGGCATGGAAAGTCGCTTCCGAGGACTTGTACAAAGCACAAGCGGAAGCCCAGCAAAATGGTGCGCCAGAAGGTGATGCCGGAGCCGGTGCTCAAGGAGGAAACGACGAAAACAGCGATGTTGAAGACGTAGACTTCGAAGAAGTCAAGTAGCCTGTCCTGAGCGGAGTCGAAGGATAGACTTCGAAGAAGTAAAGTAACGATTGCCGGAGTCTTCGATACATTTCGCGTTACGAAACACTCAGACTCCTTACAATTAAATATAAAAGCTCGATGGAAACATCGGGCTTTTTTTATTCCGGGAATAGTACTTTGCTTTTAATCAGAGAAATACTACTTTTAAAACAAGGAAAGCAGCTTACTATCTTATAATGAATCAAGGGACCCCGGGAAACATAGGCTTCGTTCAATACAGGTATTTGTGGTTAATGATACTTTGTTGGACATCGCTCGCTACATTCGGCCAGCAAGGGGATCGCTTTGACCAATTTCATAAAGAAGTAGACTTACTATCCCAACAGAAGGATACGACGGCTGTAACCGAAACCTTTCTTAAGGGACGCCAGTGGGCGCAACAAAACAACATTCGACTCACCAATAGTGATTATTTAGCCTTTCGATTAAAACACACACGATACCTGCTTCGTTACTCGAAGATTGCGGTAGACAGTGCCCTGGTTCGCTACCATGCGATTTATGAAGATGCTGTTACAGCAGAGAATCACATTATGCAGGCCAAAACCTTGGGCTATATAGCCAATGCCTATAGGAGCAAACGGGAATTGGGGAAAGCATTCGAATACAATCAAAAGGAAATTTCGGCAGCCCATAAAAGCGGGGATAGTGTTTTAGCGGGCCGTGCCTTGATCACCGAAATGGATATCGCCTATAATTCCCTTCCTTCTCCCATGCAGCCCGATGACCTGAGTGAGTTGATTAAGAAAGGGGAATTTGTGATTCAGTATGCTCAATCCGAAAAGCTTTCGCAAGTATTGGGTTTTGGAAAATTGTACGTATCAAAATTCTACATCAAACAAGGTGAATTTGCAGCGGCCAAGGAGATCCTCCTTAGTATTTCAGACGAGGAACCCCTTTCCATTACCTTTTCCAAATACGAACATCTATGCGAAATCGCCAAGCAGGCGGGTGACCTTGAAGCCTACCGTGATTATACTCTGGCATTCAAATCACGGGCGTACCAGACGAAAAGAGCCTTTGTGGCCCTCAATGCCCATAATTATCTATTGGACTATTCCATGGAAGTAGAGGATCAAGATTCGGCACGGCACTATGCCGAACGCCTGGAGCAGAATTTGATCGAAGTAGATACTACCAAATACTTGGATTTTCTGGATATTTCCTATTCCTCCTTGGCGAAATTCTACAAGGGTAAGGATCTTCAAAAAGAACTTCAGTATACGTCGTATTCGGCAGAAATCAATCGGATTATTTCCGTTCATCAGAAACAAGCCTTTTCTGCTATTTTGAAATACAAAAGTGAATTGGCCTCTTTGGAATCGGAGAATACAGATTTGGCTAAATCCAATACAGTCGCTCGAAAAAATCTCTGGTTAACGGTGGGATTGCTTTTGCTATTAGGAATTATAGCCTTGGTGATATTTCGAAAATATCGAAGATCCCGCAGGAAAACAGAAGATGTGATTCAGGAGAAGGAACGAATCGCTAAAGTAGTCACCAAAGAAAGTATCGAATTGCACAACAAGCAACGCGTCTATTTGGAAGAACTGAAGTACCTTAAATCCGATCGCAATTATGTAGAATTTCATACAGAAGAAAAGCGCTATGTAGATCGCCATGTTCTCACTGCGGTGCTCGAGGATTTACCTCCTAATTTTATTCAGGTGCATCGTTCGTATGTGATAAATAAGAACTTTATAAAGACTTCTTCCAGTTCCAGGGTGATCCTTTTCCCGGACATAGAAATCCCAGTTTCACGTACTTTCGGTAGTCGCTTAAAAGCGGCCTTGTAACTCGTCAACAGTTTTGCGTCACTCGTCCCATTCTTTATTGTAGTACGTTCATTTTGAAATAGTTTTGGATCAAACTCTAAACAATTTCAATATGAAAACCATTACTATTTTAAGTGCATTACTTTTTGGTATTAGCACTATTTGTGTTGCACAAACTGACAACAATTTAGATGAATTGCTCTCCCGATTGGATCAGAACCACAGGGGAAGTATAACAGACGTATTTACCGTAGAAGAAATACAGCTACTAGATACTTATTTCGCAAATGTTCGACCACAGAACCCAACCCGCTTGAAAGGTGGTGGAGTGGATTTATTCGCTCCCGAAAACAATGTCAACAATAGCTTTGGTCATTACAATTCGGGAGATCCAGGAACATATAATATAACCGGGCCTGGAGGGACGGCAGATTTTGAAGGAGCCGGGGCATATAATCCTGTGAGTGGAACCTATTTCGTGATCGATGATGCTGGGAATGCCTATGAGGTAAATCCAGATACGGGTATTTACACTTTTTTGGGAACCGTAGAAGCACCTAACGGAGAAAACGTTACAGGATTGGAATTTAATCCTTTGGATAACAAAATGTATGCAATCTCCACCGATGGTGAAGGAAGCACCACAGTTTCTACCATAAACACAACGACTTTAGCAGTCGAGGAAGTAGGAGGTACTGGATTAACATTGGGGATAGCCTTGGGTATCGATAACGCCGGAAATGGTTATGCTTTGGATATTGATGTGGATCAAATGTTTCGGATAAATTTGAACGACGGTAGCGCCACTTCCTTGGGAGGAATTGGATTCGATTCCAGTTTTGGACAGGGAATGGGATTTGACCATGTAAATGGCATCCTATATTTATCGGCTTTCAATAATACTACCTTCCAGTCTGAATTAAGGGAAGTGGATACCGTATCCGGAGCGACCTCATTCCTTGGAGCCATTGGCTCTGTAGTGCCAGGAGGAGGAGGCATATTTCAATTTGCTTGGACAGGTCCGCAGACATCACAACTCAGCGTTCTGGATAATAATCTTTCGGGTTTCGATTTTTCTCCTAATCCCGTTACAACAGCATTGTCACTGTCAGCCTTAGCAAATATTGAGCGGATTGAAATACACAATCTGCTTGGGCAAAGCGTAATTGATGAAGTGATACACCAAACTAATGGAACGCTAGATGTTTCCCCATTGCCCGCCGGAATTTATATTCTTACCGCAACGGTTGATGGACAACAAGCATCCTATCAATTCATAAAGAAATAACTGAGGTTTGTATTGAGGAGTACCAAGCCAAGTTAGGTGGGGTTCACCAATGAAGGGAACCTTGTTTCTCTAGTTTAGAGTTTTCATTGTATGTAATTCTAGCTAACCTTGACCTCCATTCCGAATTGCCTACCCTTGAGGGCATGAGGAGTGGAGGTTTTATATGATCAACTATTTCTTAGCCAAAGAGAAGAAAGAATACCCCAATTCTAAGCTATCGATATTGGCACCTGGGGTTTTGCCATTACCGGCACCACCACTTTGGTTGCTTACGGCATGTGCTCGGTGCAAGGTCCATTCTACCAAGGATTTTCCACTAGCATCTTTTAAGCGCAATGTAGCATTGCTTTTAGGAGTAGCTTCATCCGGATTTTGACAGGCAGCACACCATTGCAATAATTTAGATCCTGCTTGTGTGGTACCCTTTTTTAACTGAATATTCCCTTTGGGTAAGGAAGGAATGCGATAACGGAAGGGATTTTCGCCTTCATTCAAACTATTCTTTAACACTACTTCGGTTGCCATGCCGTCCACAGCTTGAAACCGTGTCTGTTCACCATTGGCAGAAAGTTCGAAATGAAAGGGGGAAGGAGAGTTTTCGGCTGGGTTCATAATATATTGGATTGATTGTTAGTCTTCTAAAGGTAGCAAAAAAATAAATAGGAAGCCATAATCCCACCTACAGACATTTCAATACATTATGTCATCACTGCCTAAAAGATAGAAGCTGTTCTTTCCATCACCTTTCCCTTGGAAAGACTGTCCTTGAAACTTTTAATGGATTTGAAGATGAGTCGCTTGTCCCTTCGCTCTTGAGGTTGCATTTTACCAAATTCTGCAATGAGCTTTTTAAGGTATTTCGTGGCTTCGGAAGAACTTCCGATTTCATTCAAGAATTTGGCATACTCCAATCGCTGGGGATAGTTGGTAAACATAGAATCCATCTCCAGAAAGGTTTCTTCAGCCTTTCGCGTTTCTCCTATTTGATATAAAGACCAAGCGTAAGCCACCTTTTCCGGGGCTTTTCTAAAACCCTTCTGATCTTTTATTATTTCAGCGTATGCCACCGACTGTGCATAATCGCCGTTATAGTAGTGAGCGGCTATAAGTGGAGTAAGAATGTGTGTCTGTTCCTCCGGCTTGGCGCTAAGGCAAGAAGCGTATAATTTAATAGCGTCCCGATATCTTCCCACTTCCATGTAGTGATCTGCCAAGTTGGTTCGGTTTAAGTCACTATCGGTCGTTTCCAACTGATTTTCCAGTTTCTCAATTTGATAGTTACTGTTTACAATTCCTTTGAAACCTTCAGATATGGACTCCAAATTTTCACGATTGTAAAAATGGTCATAGAAATAAATAATAGCGCCCAGTAAAGGAAAAAGGATTATCAACCAGAACCACTTTTGATCAGCTCGGTTTTTATAGGCGTGATACAAGCAATATACCTGAACTATTGCAATCACAGGAATGAAACGGAACATGTTGGGTAGTTAGTTATTTGTGTATTAAATATATGTGAATTTTTTCGAATTTTAACATTTTCTTCGAACTGTTCGATCAAATCCCATAAATCATAGTTGTTTGGGTACATTCGGACCTTTTAAGCACAATTGTTATCAAAGGAACTCATCATTATTTCGTATCTTGGGAATAGCATATACGTAATGCCCCAGAATCGAAAATAAAGAATTCAAAACACAAGGTTATGAAAAACAGGGTTTACCGCTTTATTGAAATAAAAAGGGTTGTTTTGGCCCTGATTATTTGCTTTGTGCTGCCATTAGAGGCGCAAGAGACATTCCGGGAATACCACGGAAAGGTATTCGATAGCGAAACCAATGATGTATTGGTTTTTGCCAATGTTGGGCTTAAAGGAACCAATCTTAGTACCATTACCAATGCGGAAGGGGAATTTACCTTAAAAATACCGAATGATGCAACAGCAGAAGTCGTCAATATTTCATCTTTGGGGTATCAATCTGTGGATATTGCCTTATCGGAATTAAGTAAAGGTTTTGCTAAGATTAAACTGACTCCAAGGATAACAGAACTCAATGAGGTAAATCTTACCGCCTTTAGCAATGCCGAAGCGCTAGTGCGGACCGTTTTTGCAGACAAGGCCAAAAATAATCTACGGGAAGATGTATTAATGACTGCCTTTTACAGGGAAACCATTAAAAGAAGAAATAGGAATGTATCCTTGACCGAAGCGGTAATCAATTTGTACAAACAGCCCAATAATTCCTCCGAAAGGGATGTGCTAGAGCTTCATAAGGCCCGTAAAAGTACAGACTACCGAAGATTGGATACGGTGGCAGTGAAATTACAGGGTGGCCCGTTTTCGGCCTTGTATATTGACGTCATGAAGTACCCTGAGTATATTTTCACCGATCGTTCCATTGGTTATTACGACTTCTCCTTTGGGGCTCCCACAACAGTGAACGACAAACCTGTATACGTAGTTCAGTTTACACAGAAGGAAGATATTCCGCCGCCAGGCTATCAAGGGAAATTGTTTATCGATGTCGAGACCTTGGCCCTAACCAGTGCGACCTATAATCTTATTATTGGCAATAAGCGCGAAGCGAGCGAAATGTTTGTGAAAAGAAAACCTCGGGATGTGAATGTCATTCCCACCAGGGCTTCATACCGTGTAGACTATCGCGAAAAGAATGGGAAATGGTATTATGGATACGGAAGCGTACAGCTGTCTTTTAAAGTAAGCAAGCGGCGTAAGTGGTTTAATTCGCACTACTCGCTATCCAGCGAAATGGCCGTTACCGATTGGGAAACGAATCCTTCGGGGAAAGTGGCACTGATAAAGGATCGTTTAAAACCTACGGTTATTATAGCCGATGCGGTTTCTGGATTTTCCGATCCAGAATTCTGGGGTCCCTATAATGTGATTGAGCCGGAGAAGTCCATAGAATCGGCTATTAACAAGATCAAGAGGAAATTAAAAAAAGATAAAGGATAATGTTTTTGGAAAACGGCCCTAGGGGGTCGTTTTTCATTTCCGTTTAATTGAGTAACTTTCGATAAACTAATCAATCTACTATGGACAAGGTTTCTACAGCGATTCTTGCTGCCTCACTCATTATTATCATGCTGGGAATGGGCTTGTCCCTAACCACCAAGGACTTTAAAAGGGTCGTTTTTTATCCAAAAGCCATATTCGTAGGATTGATGAATCAATTAATTCTATTGCCCCTGATTGGCTTCGCCATTGCTGTTGGATTAAACCTTCCTGCTGAGATTGCTATTGGTATTATGATTCTGGCCGCTTGTCCCGGAGGGCCAACGTCCAATTTAATTTCCCATCTGGCTAAGGGGAACTTGGCGCTTTCGGTTACTTTGACCGCCTTGAGTAGCTTGATCACTATACTTACCATTCCATTTTTGATAAACTTCGCATTGGAATATTTCAGTGAAAAGGGACAGTTCATTCAATTGGACGTACTTCAAACTATTGTACAGATTTTGGTCATTGTTGTTATACCCGTGTGTATAGGAATGCTTCTAAGGCACTATAAACCCAATTTCGCCCATAAGATGGCTAGACCTGTACGGATAGGTTCTGGAGTGGTTTTGGCATTGATCATTATTGGATTAGTGATAAAGGAAAAGGACAATTTTGTATCCTATTTTAAACAGGCGGGATTGGCCGCTTTTGCTTTGAACGCCGTTACCATGTTAGTTGGATATTATTCAGCCAAATTATTTAAACTGGATAGTAAAGATGCAACTTCTATTTCAATCGAATCCGGTATTCAGAATGGTACTTTGGCTATTACAGTTGCCGTGGTTTTATTAAATAACACTGCTTTTGCTATCGCTCCCGCAGTCTACAGTTTACTTATGTTCTTCACCGGAGGTTATATGATTTTTATGGCCACTCGAAGAAAATCGGAATCCTCAACATAGATTGTTCTTCGATACTATACCATAGGTAATTCTTATCAAAAACGAAGTAGGGATTCCCATTCAACTTCAAGTTGTTTGAGGGGGTTTTATTTTTTTGATTTTACTTGCTGGAATGAGTCGGTTGGTATGAGTGATTAAAAGACCAGCTCTCATTTAAATAGGGCAATCTCAGTTGTTTTCCTCTAGGATTTGGGTGTTAACCCTGTGCATTTTGTGAATGAGCTGTGCTACTTTTGGTTAGCACTGAAATTGAAGGCAATTTTAAATGTGGTATCATGAAAACAAACAACCTAATTTTATTTCTGGCTGTATTCGTAACATCGGTAGTTAGTGCCCAATACAATTGCAGTAGATTTTATCCCTTTGAAGAAGGCGTAGTATGCAATTACCAATTCTATGATGAATTGGGAAATCTAGCCGGGGGTGTGGTATATTCCATTGATAGTGTTGAAGAGGTCGCTGGGGTGCAGTACGCTACCATGGGACATAGCCTACGGGACAACAATGGAAACCACCTAATGGGTTCCAAATACAAGCTTAGCTGCGAAGGAGGAACCCTTGCTATCGATTTTAATTCTTTCGTTCGTCCCGATATGTTGAGTCGATTGGGATCTGATTACGATATTACGGGAACCAACCTTACCATTCCCAATGACCTTACTGTTGGAGATGCCTTGCCTAATGCCGATTTAAACATTAACGCCACTATGGGAGGTACCGCCGTAAATTTTACCATTTCATTTAATAATAGGACGGTCATTAGTGAGGAATCAATTACCACAGAAGCAGGAACTTTCGATTGCTATGTGATCGCCTTTACCATGGAAATGAATATGGGATATCCCTATACCATTTCTTCCCGGATGTGGCTTTCAGAAGGGGTAGGGATGGTGCAACAGGAGGACTTCGATGAAGATGGGAACCTCATGAACCGCATTGTACTACATTCCTTTACCAATTAGTAAAAACCAAAAGGTGGTGAGATTCATCAAAGAATCAATGAGGAAATTTCTTCTTGCGTTATTCTCCGATAATATGCAATTCGGTGAAATTCTTGTCCACGACCAAGGAAGTATTTCCGTTCACTTTCAATTCGCTTAACGAAGTTTCTTGATTATCCAATTCAATGGTTTTAATCGTGAATGGCAAACGCTTTAAGTCTAACTTAAATTTGGAGTATGGCGTGACATACTTTCCTTCTTTATGCTGTTGAATGATGAGTTCGTTCTTCTTCCCAGTAAGTTTGAACGTTCGTGTACTGAAGCGCCCTTTTTTATAATCATAACCATCATGAGCATCTTCGTATAGCCTAGAATTCTCTTTGCCTTCCTTATAGTACACCTCCAATTCCACTTCATCAAATTCCTTTTCGCCCACATACTGCTGAACAGGATATTTTGGGATAATGGCTCCTTCCTTCACAAACATGGGAATGCTATCTATATCGGCATCAACCCATTGTTCCTTTCCACCATCCACAAGCTCGTGTGTCCAGTAATTATACCATTTTCCACGAGGGATGTACATTCTTCTTCCTTTGGCATTGGCCTCAAGAATAGGACATACCAAAATATGACTTCCGAAAATAAACTCGTCCGTTCTGTAATAGGTTTGATGGTCTTTCTGGTCGAACAATACCAACGGTTTAACCATGGGCACGCCATCGGTTACATACTGCTGAAAAGCGGTGTATAGATAGGGGAGTAATTTGTAGCGGAGTTCTACAAACTTACGGGTGATGTCGGTTACGTCCTCATCGAATGACCAGGGTTCCTGATCTCCATGATCCCCAGACGAGTGTACACGGCAAAACGGATGGAAGATCCCTAGCTGAATCCAACGGAGAAACAGTTCTCCAGTAGGTTGCTCTGCAAAACCACCAATATCAGTACCTATAAAACTCATTCCGCTTACACACATTCGCTGAATCTGCTGATTGGCAATCCATAGGTGCTCCCAAGACGCTATGTTGTCCCCAGTCCATGAGGAGCTAAAACGCTGCGTCCCCGAATAGGCAGAACGGGTAATAATAAAGGGTCTTTTAGGGTATACAAATTGCTTCACCCCATCATAGGTTGAACGGGCCATTTGCATTCCGTAGATGTTGTGTGCCTTACTATGGCTACATGGATTTCCATCATAATTGTGACGTACATCCAATGGGAAGGTCTTTGTTGGCACTTCCATTACCGCTGGTTCGTTCATATCATTCCAAACCCCTACAATGCCCACATCTTCGATGAGTTCTTTGTACAATCCACTCCACCAAGTTCGTACCTTGGGATTGGTAAAGTCTGGGAAATTACATTCTCCAGGCCACACTTTCCCGCGCATAAGAGGTCCATCCGCACGTTTGCAGAAGTAATCATTTTCCAAGGCCTCGTTGTATACCGAATACTCCTTGTCTATTTTAATTCCCGGATCAATAATGGCCACCGTCTTAAAGCCATCTTCGGCCAATTCGTCTACCATCCGTTTGGGATCGGGAAAGTATTCTTTATTCCAAGTAAAACAACGCCATCCGTCCATATAATCTATATCTAGATAAATGGCATCGCATGGAATTTTAAGATCACGGAATTTTTGAGTGACCTCCTTCACGTTTTCCTCTGGGTAGTAGCTCCATTTACTTTGATGGTAACCCAGTGCCCAAAGTGGCGGTAATTCGGGTTTACCGGTAAGATCGGTATAATTTTTAACTACCTGTTCCATGTCGGGGCCATAGAAGAAATAATAGTTCATTTCCCCGCCTTGTGCCCAGTAACTGGTCACGCTTCTCCGCTCATGGCCGAAGTCGAAATACGTTCGGAATGTATTATCGAAAAAGATCCCATAGGACACATCGTGATGCAATCCTACATAAAAAGGTATGGCTTTGTACAATGGATCCCTGTCTTTTCCGAAGGCATACTCGTCTGTCACCCAATTCTGCACGCGTTTCCCTTTCAGGTTGAGGTGCATAGGCTTATCTCCTAGACCGTAGTAACATTCCATTTTTTGCTCGGTCTTGCTCATTTTTACGATATCGCTTCCATGCTCATAGCTATATTCCCAATGGAAGCCCAATTCGTCTTCATTAATGAGTTGTCCGTTGCGGTCGTAAATGGTTTTTTTGAGATTGGACTTCTGAATGTGAAGTACCAATTTTGAAGTCCGGATTTCGTAATGGTCTTTTTCTTCGGAGTATTCCAATTCACTGTATCCGCGAACTGCCTCATCGGCTATGGCATAGCTGAAATCGGCAGGAAAGCTACCTGCAGGGGCATATCGGAACCGCAATACACTATTTCGAATCACAGTGATCTGTAATAGTACGTTGTTTTCGGTAGTAATTAGGAATTTATCTTTATTCTTGGTGAAGCTTTTTATTTTGGAAGGAAATTGGTTCCCTTTTTGTTCCAATTCGGTATTTATAATCATAGTTTTCCGCTTTACATTGGGGTCTTTACAAATGAACTATATCTAGACCAAAAACAAACCTAATGAATTGAACTATTTCGAGAAAGTAATCAACAGACGAAATCGATTTCGTTAACTGTTTTCCTTCGAATTCACCCGTTTAAGGGCGATCATGGCCAATGGTGGAAGATTGAAAAGCGCAGATTGCTCCCTAAATTGCCAAGGGATTTCTTCAGAAGAATATTGCTTTTTTACTGTATACCCACTTCCCGAATACTGGGTATCATCGCTGTTAAAAATGAGTCGATATTTTCCCTTTTTGGGTAATCCAATCCGATAGTTCTCCCGGGTCATGGGTGTCATATTGCAAATCACCATAACGGTGTCTTTTTCGTTTGAACCTTTCCTGAGATAGGCCAACACACTATTTTCCGCATCGTTGTAATCGATCCATTCAAAACCTGCAGCATCGAACTGCATTTCGTGAAGTCCCAATTCCTTGCGATACAGCGAGTTTAAATCAGAAATCAATGCCTTGATCCCTTTGTGGTAATCATATTCAAGCAAATGCCAATCCAAGCTCTGTTGGAAATTCCACTCTTCGTGTTGTCCAAATTCACCACCTTGAAACAATAGTTTGCTTCCGGGATGGGTAAACATATATGAATACAATAAACGAAGGTTGGCAAAGCGTTGCCATTCGTCACCAGGCATTCTCCCTAAAATGGAATGTTTTCCATAGACAACCTCGTCATGGCTCAAGGGTAGCATGAAGTTTTCGGTAAAGGCATAGGTCATGCTAAAAGTGATATCGTTTTGATGGTGCCTGCGATAAATAGGTTCTTTTTTGAAGTATTCCAAGGTATCGTGCATCCATCCCATCATCCATTTCATCCCAAATCCCAATCCACCAATATAGGTGGGCTTTGAAACCATGGGAAAAGAAGTGGATTCTTCGGCAATGGTCTGCACCCCTTCAAAACTGCTGTAAACTTCCGTATTCAATTCTTTGAAAAAGGATATGGCATCTAGGTTTTCCCTTCCCCCGAATTCGTTGGGTTCCCATTCACCCTCTTCTCGGGAGTAATCCAAATAAAGCATGGAGGCTACGGCATCGACACGTAAGCCATCGGCATGGTAACGGTCCAACCAGAAAACAGCGTTGCTTATGAGGAAGGATCGCACCTCGTTGCGACCGTAATTAAAAATCAAGCTCTTCCAATCTGGGTGGTAGCCTTTTCTTCGATCCGGATGTTCGTACAAGCTCGAACCATCAAAAAAGCCAAGGCCATGGGCATCCTCTGGAAAATGGGAGGGAACCCAATCCAAAATCACCCCAATATCATGGGCATGCAGTTCATCGATTAGAAGCATAAAGTCTTCAGGTTTTCCAAATCGCGATGTAGGTGCAAAGTACCCGGTTAGCTGATATCCCCATGAAGGATCATAGGGATACTCCATGATGGGCATAAACTCTACATGGGTAAAGTTCATTTCCTTTACATAGGCCGTTAAGGATTTTGCCAATTCCAGATAAGTGAGGGGCCTGTTTTCTTTGGCATTGAACATCCAGGAACCTAAATGTACTTCATAAACAGAATAAGGCTGGTTTAATTGATTTCGGACCTTTCTCTTTTTCATCCATGCGGCGTCATTCCAGCTATGGGTATGATCCCATACAATGGAAGCCGTGTTGGGTGGATGCTCGCAACGGAAGGCAAAAGGATCGGCCTTTTCCGTTTTAATATCGTTATGATGTGAATGGATCTTGTATTTGTAGGTACTCCCTTTCTGAACTCCGGGAATGAATCCTTCCCAGATACCGCTGCCGTCCCATCTTACGTTTAGTGGATGTTCCCCTTCGATCCAGTAATTGAAATCGCCAATGACAGATACGGCTTTGGCCGAAGGTGCCCATACGGCAAAATAAACCCCTTTTTCATCATTTACTTCGGTGAGGTGCGCACCCAACTTATCATATAGCCTAAAGTGCTTCCCCGATTTAAAAAGGTTAATATCAAATTCAGAAAAAAAACTGTGTACTACAACGTTGCTCATAAAATTAATCTTGATTCATAATGGAAGCAATTCCCTCCAGAGGTATCACGGCCCATAAGGGGCGTGAGTTCATTTCATACCCCAACTCGTACACGGCCTTCTCCAGCATGGCGTGTTTCAACATAAAAATACGTTCCTGATTGTATCCTATATTTAGGTTGGCATCTTGTATAATATCGGTATAAGTGCGCAGGAAAACTGCTATAAAAAAACGGTAGAGTTTTTCACCTGCCTCATAGAGCTGCTCCTGACTAAAAGGAAATTCTTCCCCATGATTGAAAATTGTGGCATAGATGGCGTAATGGAACGAACGAAACAAACCTGCCACATCCTTTAATGGCGGTTGTTTTACCCTTCTGTCACGGATGGTACTTTCGGGCTCCCCTTCGAAATCCAAAATATAGAAATCGCCATTATTCACTAAGACCTGTCCCAAATGATAATCTCCATGAACGCGAATACGCTCTCCTTTGAGTTTGTGCCAATCGAACGACATAAAACGTTTTCTAATCTCGTTCTTTTTGGCGAGGAAATCCTTGGCAAGCTTCAAAGCCAGTCCGTCAAGTTTATGAAGGTTGTTTTCAACCGTGTTCAATCGGTTCTGGAATTGGTATAACAAGCGGTTTTTCAGCCAAACTTCATAATCCCGATTGAAATGCTGAGGTGTAAAGGAGGTTTCTTCGAATTCGGATCCCAGTGCAATATGCATTTCGGCCGTTCTAAGGGCCAACTGCTGTAACTTTAGGAATAGGTCCAATCCCGCCCAATCTATTATTTCGGGCGGTACATCCCTAATACCCATACGCTCAAACATACCCACATTAGGAAGTTTTTCAATAGCTATTCCCTTATCGGAAAGATTGTGGAATACCTTCAGGATTTTCTCTAGCATATATTCCCAAGCGTCCCCTTGATTGGGTACCAACTCCTGCAT
>JAHQVM010000111.1 GCA_019634365.1 Flavobacteriaceae bacterium
AGGGAGTTTTTAAAGCTACAACTTTTTCTGTTGTTAATAAGTTCGTTCGGCAACTATTGAATGCTACCCCAAAATCATCTATGTTTGTTTTATGCAGTTGGCTAGCTATATCAAAGATTTATTATATCGTTATGAGTGCGTTATCATTCCTGGGTTTGGTGCATTTTTAACTCAAAATCACTCGGCAAGGATTGATGGGGGTTCCCATACCTTTCATCCGCCAGGTAAAACCATTTCTTTTAATCGTCAATTGCAAACCAATGATGGCATCTTAGCCAATTATGTGGCCTCGGTAGAAAATTGCAGTTACGAATTGGCCCTTCAAAAAATTCGAAACTTTACAGGTCACCTTTCCTTGGAATTATCGGAAGGCAAAACCGTGACCCTGAACACCATTGGTGATTTTCATCTGAATCATGAAAAAACGATCCAGTTCACACCTTTGAATGCGGAGAATTTCAGTACCGCAGCTTTTGGATTGACTTCCTTTGTTTCTCCACCCATGGAGCGTGAAGTAGTTGCCGAAACTCAAAAGGGTGTGGTGGAATTGTACCATGAAAAGAAGAAAACGGCTTATCCTTTCCTTCGATATGCTGCCATTGGGCTTATCGCCATAACCCTTGGAGGTCTAGGTGGCATGAAAATCTATGAAGGGCAAGTGGAGAAGCACAATTTTGCTGAAAAGGAAAAAGCCAATGCCTTGGTAGAGAATGACATTCAGGAGGCTACTTTTTTAATCGATAACCCGCTTCCCACACTTACTATTGGGGTTACCAAGGAAACGGGAAAATATCATATTGTCGCAGGAGCCTTCCGTATCGAATCAAATGCCCAGAAAAAGATCAAACAACTCTCCCAAAAAGGATTTAGTGCGCGCCTTATTGGCAAAAACCGCTACGGGCTTCATCAAGTAGTGTATAGTTCGCACAGCGATCGTTTGGGAGCCCTTCAAGAACTTCGTAATATCAAACGAACAGAAAATAAAGACGCTTGGTTGTTGGTTCAGGAATTGAATCGATAAAATCTAATTTTTTACTTCAGAAAAACTGTTGCTTCGTACCTTTGCGAAAAAGTATCGCACATGGAACCCAAAACACCTGCCGAATCCCGAACCATCATTACCGATTTAGTGCTACCCAGTGAAACCAATCCTATAGGGAATATGTTTGGGGGAGAGCTTTTGGCCCGTATGGATCGCGCAGCGAGTATTGCAGCTCGCCGTCATAGCCGCAGAATTGTAGTGACAGCTTCCGTGAATCATGTCGCCTTTAATAAAATGATTCCCTTAGGAAGTGTGGTTACGGTAGAAGCCCATGTTTCACGTGCCTTTAAAAGCTCGATGGAGGTGTTCATGGACGTTTGGATTGAAGACCGTGAGAGTGGAATGCGAAGCAAAGCCAATGAGGGTATTTATACTTTTGTAGCTGTAGATGAAATGGGAAGTCCCGTCCCAGTTCCGGAAATAAGCCCGGAAACTTCTTTGGAAAAAGAGCGTTTCGATGGCGCCCTTAGAAGAAGACAGCTTAGCCTAGTTTTAGCCGGAAAATTGGCCCCACAGGATGCTACCGAATTGAAAGCCCTTTTCACTTAAACCCTAGTAAATCAGTAGGTTTTACACTGTTAAAAGGCAGCTGAATTTTCGTTTTTTAGCCTTCTATTGGATATATTTGGGATTGCCTTAAAAAAATCATCCATTTTTCCGGGCAATTTTATTCAAAATTCACCAAAAAATCCAACTATGAAAAAAATTACTTTTTTTTCGAAAGGGAGAACCTTTACCTTGGTTTTTCTAGTCTCACTTGTATTTGGTTTCTCGCATGCGCAAGATGCCTACACCATACAATACCAAGATGAGGTGCTCACTGTTGAAGAGAATATTCAATCCTTTCAATGGGATCAGATGCCTGAATCTTCCCAACTGGACAATGGGTATTTTGGCTGGGTACAGTTTTACGAAACCCCTACGCAGGATATCCAAGATGCCTTCCGTGCCAATCGGATGGAATTGATCGACTATATTCCTCATAGAACCTATTTGTTTTATTTTCCGCAGAATACCTCCATTGACTTTTTAAGAAATAGTGGTGTACGTGCCATAGTTCCTGTGGAAGGGCGTTTTAAAATGGCTCAAAATTTAAAGAATGGTAACATCGAAGATTGGGCAAAACAAGGGGATCATTTACTGGTTACCCTAGTTCATCATCAAAACATGAATACCGAAGATGTGGTAACTGAATTGGGAACCCACCAGATAATCGTTAGACAGAGTTACCCGGCCAATCAAACCTTGGAGTTAACCATTCCCAACAATTGTCTGGAACAACTTGCCGATTTGCCATTTGTAAAGTGGATAGAGCTTATTCCGCCACCATCCATAAAAGAGGATATACGAGGTAGAAGTATACATAGATCCAATGGATTGGATACCCAAGGAGCAGGAAGAAATTATACTGGCGTTGGAGTAGGTGTTTTGGTTCGTGATGACGGTATTATTGGACCGCATATAGATTTTCATGGAAGGATTGATAATTCTTTCGCAACCGGTACGGGACAAACACATGGAGATGGTGTTGCGGGTATCCTTACTGGGGCAGGTAATATAGATCCGACCAAACGCGGAATGGCGGCTGGAGCAGACTTATTTGTAAGTAATTATGGTTCTAATTTTCTGGACACGGCCACAACTACACTCATAGGCAATGGTAGCGTTCAAATTACCAATTCCTCATACGGAAATGGTTGCAACGATGGATATACTACCACTGCGCGCAATGTAGATGAACAAGTTTACGACAACGAGAATTTGATCCACATTTTCTCGGCTGGAAATTCCGGTACCCAAAACTGTGGCTACGGAGCTGGAAGCGGCTGGGGTAATATCACTGGCGGTCACAAACAAGGGAAAAATGTAATTGCAACAGCCAACGTTCGATTTAATGGAGCACTGGAAACCTCCAGTAGTCGAGGTCCTGCTCAGGACGGCCGTATTAAACCAGACATCACAGCACATGGGCAGGGACAATTGTCTACTAATGAAAATAATGGATATTTAACCTTTGGGGGTACTTCCGGGGCAGCTCCTGGGATTGCTGGAGTCTCAGCACAATTATATGAAGTTTATGCGGACTTTAACGGGGGAACGCTCCCTCCATCAGGGCTTGTGAAAGCTGCAATATTGAATACTGCAAATGATTACGGTAATGAAGGTCCGGATTTCAAGTTTGGCTGGGGTCTTATCAACGGACTGCGTGCCGGAATTCTTATTGAAGATGGAAGATACCTTACCGATGAAGTAAGCCAAGGAAATCAGAATACACATAACATAAGTGTTCCAGCTGGAACAACGCAAGTACGGTTTATGCTTTACTGGACCGATCCAGAAGCTTCTCCTGGAGCGAATCCTGCTTTGGTAAATGATCTGGATTTGGTAGTAACCGATCCGTCCAACAATGACTTGTTGCCATGGGTCTTGGATCATACACCAAACCCGACCAATCTTGACGCTCCCGCTACCAATGGAGTTGATCATTTAAATAATATGGAGCAAGTACTCATAAACGCTCCTGCGGCTGGAAATTATACTTTAGAGATTTCTGGGTTCAATGTTCCTCAAGGACCTCAAGAGTATTTTGTTGTTTATGAAATCATTTCCGATGAATTAACCCTTACGTACCCCAATGGCGATGAAAATTTTGTTCCTGGTCAGGCAGAGGTAATCCATTGGGATGCCGTTAATACGACCGATGGTTTCGACTTGGAATATAGTACAGATAATGGTGGATCTTGGAATACCATCGGATCTATAGGCGGTGGAGCAACTAATTTCTCATGGGTTGTACCTTCTGACATTACCGGCGCTGCAAGGGTAAGGATTACTTCAGGTTCTTTCCAGGATGAAAGTGATAATGTGTTCTCTATTGCTGAATTGGTTACAAACATCACAGTGGACCAAGTATGTCTCACAGATGCCACTTTTAGCTGGGATGCCGTTCCCAATGCTGAATCTTATGATTTTTACTTATTAGGATCACAATACATGGAAGTTGTTGGCACGTCTAACACCAACTCCATTACCGTTCCTATTCCGGATGCCGATGCCGAATTGTGGTATTCGGTCGTAGCAAAGAATGATACCGATGGTTGGGAAGGTAGGCGTGCAAATGCACAGTTCTATAATGAAGGTTTATTCGACTGCCTATTGGTAGATGATCTCGATTTGCAGACCATTAATAACACCGGAGCTGACTTTTCAACGGCCTGTGGAGATGCAGATGGAATTGTTTCGGTAACCATTTACAACAACGGAACCAATCCGCAAACTAATTTCACCATTTCCTATCAGCTTTCAGGAAGTCCAAGTGTAGATGAAGTCTTCACTGGAACCTTAGGAAGTCAAGAGACTTTAGATTACGATTTTACAACACCTCTAGTGGTGTCCACAAATGGATCATACTCCTTAACAACTACTGTTACTGCGGCTATTGATCAGTATGCCACGAACAACAGTGAAGTATTGTCGTTCAATGCGCAAACCGACCCAACGGGCACGCCGTATGAGCAAAGCTTCGAGGGTAGCGGAGTGCCTCCTCTTAATTGGGAGGTTACCAATCCGGATGATGGAATCACATGGCAGGAACGTTCTAATATTGTGGGCTCCGGTACGAGTTTAACGACTGCGGCATATTTCAATAATTACGACTATAATGAGCCTGGAGAAGAAGATTGGCTCACTACGGAAATATTCGATTTAAATGGGCTCGCTAATCCAGGGATGACCTTCGATTTGGCAAAAGCGCAGTTCTCCTCAGATTTGAGCGATGCCTTACGGGTTGAAATATCTGCTGATTGCGGAAGTACGTTTACCACGGTTTACGAAAAAGACGGATTGGAGCTATCTACTCTTGCCAGTTATAACACCGAAGATCAGTGGTCTCCTTCCATCCCACCAGATTGGCGTAATGAATTTATTGATTTATCGGCCTATCAGGATCAGATCATTATTATCCGTTTCATCAACATTAATGGATACGGAAACAGTACTTATATCGATAACCTAAACGTAGGTAGCGACTTGCTTGGAGTGAACGACATTGCCAATTTTAAAGTGGCGATATCACCCAACCCGGCTTCTCATGCATTTTCCATCTCGATACCAAACGGTGTAGACGCTCAGACCAAGGTTCAGTTGGTAAATAGCCTTGGACAGCAAGTTCAATCATTCGATGCGACGATCTTCAATGGAAACGAAGCAACGATCGATGTTACTGGCTTTGCTGCAGGTCTCTATTTTGTTCAAATTCAGAATGGAAATCAAAACACAACCCAAAAATTATTGGTTGAATAATTAAGACTTAGTTAATTTTTATTCAGGACCGCCTTGCAATTTGTAAGGCGGTCTTTTTTAGTAGTATCTTTGTGGTTCTATTTAGATTTAATCATATGTACGTAGAACAGATCTATACCGGTTGTTTGGCACAAGGTGCGTATTACATAGAAAGTAACGGCGAGGTGGCCATTATCGACCCTTTACGGGAGGTAAAACCTTATATCGAAAAAGCATCTAGAAATAATGCCAAAATAAAATATATTTTTGAAACCCATTTCCATGCAGATTTTGTAAGTGGGCACCTTACCCTTTCCAAAGAAACGGGTGCGCCTATTGTTTACGGGCCTCTTGCCAATCCATCCTTCGATGCTACGATTGCTGAAGACGGACAAACATTTTCCCTAGGGGATATTACCATTACGGCATTGCATACTCCCGGCCATACCATGGAAAGCACTACCTATCTACTGAAGGATAAAAATGGGAATGATTATGCCATTTTTACGGGTGACACCCTCTTTCTTGGTGATGTGGGGCGTCCAGATCTTGCCCAAAAAGCGGCCAGCATGACACAGGAGGAATTAGCGGGAACCCTCTTCGACAGTCTCAGGAATAAAATCATGCCGTTGAACGATAATGTTATCGTATATCCTGCCCATGGTGCTGGATCCGCCTGTGGAAAGAATATGATGAAGGAAACCGTGGACTCCCTTGGGAACCAAAAGAAAATAAATTATGCGTTACGCGCGGATATGTCCAGAGACGAGTTTATAGAGGAAGTGACCGAAGGTTTATTACCACCACCCTCGTACTTCCCCCTGAATGTAAAAATGAACAAAGAGGGGTATGACCATATAGATACCATCATAGAAAGGGGGACCCGCGCCTTGTCACCCGATGAATTTGAAGCAGTGGCCAATGAAGCCGGTGCGATTGTATTGGATGTTCGCCATCAAAGCGATTTTATCAAAGGCCATATACCAAGATCCATCTTTATAGGCTTGGATGGTGGTTTTGCTCCTTGGGTAGGAGCCTTAATTGCCGATGTACAACAGCCCATTTTATTGATAGCGCCCGATGGAAGGGAAGAAGAAGCCGTAACCCGTCTCTCCAGGGTTGGTTTCGATAAAACCTTGGGGTATTTAAAAGGTGGTTACGACGCCTGGCAAGAAGTTGCAAAGGAAACAGACTCCCTTGCTTCCATTCCTGCTTCGGAATTGGAAAATATTCTTAGCGACAATGCCAACGCTCCGGTATTCGATGTTCGCAAAGAGAGCGAATATGCTGGAAGTCATATCAGCCATGCGAAATTGACCCCATTGGATTTCTTAAACGATCACCTCAGCGAATTCCCAGAAGGCGATACTTTTTACGTGCACTGTGCTGGTGGATATAGAAGTGTGATCGCGGCCTCCATCCTAAAAAGTCGAGGTATACATAATCTAGTGGATATTGCCGGTGGGTTTAAAGACATTAAGGAAACCTCTATTCCTTTGACTGCTTAGTTAGGGACATGGATCGGTATCCGGAAATCGCTGCACTACAAAAATGGATACATGAGCAAGATGTGGCAGTTACGCGGATGCAGGCATCGATCCATGCCGAATTAATTTCGGTATCGCTTACAGTGTCCAATGAGGTTGTTGTATTACAGATTATGGATGAATACTGCGACCTCGAAAAAAACAGTACACTTCTTACAGTGATTCTATGCCTTCGGGAATTGGAGCTGATCGACGATTCAAAAGATTATGAAAATTGGTGCCGTTTTCAAAACATAGAAGGTACTACTGAAGCAGAAGCCTACTATTTAGCCATGAAAGAGAGGTTGCCGACTTTGAAGCCCTTCTTTCCCAATGGGGAATTGGATTCTTTTATTTCCGATCTTGATTTCCAGCTAAATGCCGGTGCCATTCAGGAATTGCGAAAATAGCTTACATACGGTACACCCAATCTGCCGGATTCATCTTCTTGGTATTCTGGTATACGAAGAACTTTAAAATGGCCCTTCCCGTAGAGGGATGGGTAAATACTTTTCCGATAGCTTGCTTGGCATTTACCTTATCACCCTTTTTTACACTCACAGAGGCGAGATTATTGTAAATGGTGATATAGTTACCATGCCGAATATAAACGGCCTTATTTGCCCCCTTGAGCTGTTGTACCTGCATCACCTCACCCTTAAAGACAGCCCTTGCAATGGCATTGGACTCTGTGATGATCTCCACCCCATTAAAGGTTTGCTTTACATTGGGGAATTGAGGGTGCTGCCGGGTACCATAGCCGTTTAAAACCCTTCCTTTTTCTACAGGCCAAATAAGCTTTCCCTTGTTGCTTTTAAAATCGGCCGCCAAAGCTTTCGCTTCTGGCGTAAGCGCAAAAGAAGTTGCCGATTTCTTGGCTGTTGTATTGGTGGTCGATTTATTGGATGCCGCAATCGCTTCGCGAATCAGTCGATCAATCTCCTTATTAATTCGATCTGCCTCCCGTTGTTTGTTTCGGATTTGCCTGACAAATTTACCTTCGTCTTTTTTCAAAGAAGCCACCAAAGCCTCCTGGTTCTTCTTTTCCTGATCCAATTTCTTCTTTGCCTCGCGGTTTTCGGCTAAGAGTTTGTCTTTATCCTTTTTTTGCTGAATAAGCCTTGTATTGAGATCCTGTAGCTCTACGGTCTTTGCCTTAATACTCTCACCTTGTTTCTTGCGATGCCTCGTATATTGCTTCATATACTGAGCGCGCTTATAGGCTTGTAGAAAATTTTCGGATGATAACAAAAACATCAAACGGCTCTGTTGGGATTTGCTTTTATAGGATTTGCTGATCATGGAAGCATAATCTTCCTTAAGTGTGGTTAATTCATTTCTGAGCTGATCGATCGTAGCCAAGTTTTCATTGATCTCGCGGGTCAATAAATTGGCTTGTTGGTTGGTCACACGAATCAGGTTCTGGCGCGCCGAAATACGCTGATCTAAATCCTCAACCTCAGCCAAAATCGATTTTTTCTCACCTCTGGTTTTAAACAGAAGCGCATTGATCTTCTCGATTTCCTGAAGCAGCAGTTGCCTTTTTTCCTCCAACTGTTTTTGCTTTTTGGATTGACCGTTAGCAGGGACTGCCAACAAAATGCAGAACAGCAGCGTTATGTGAAATAAAGTGTTTTTCATTTAGTGAGATCAATTTCCTCGTAACCATCCGGTATAGTAAACGGAAATTTTACTGAAACATTGAGATCAATTTTTTTGAATTCCACATCGATGGTAGTTTCACTCGTTCCCTCCAATGCCCTTATGGCTATTGCAGAAGGAAATTGATTGCCTTCCATTTCCTGATATTCACCGTAGGTTAGGAACAGCTGTCGCCCATCTTCAGGTTGCGTCAATTCGCTGGAGCGCACCTTGAAATTTTCGGGTCGGAGCAATAGGGAATGCAAGAAGTTATAAGGCTGTTGTTTAGGCTCTAATTGGTAACTGTTCTGTGAAATGGAAGACTGGTAAGAGCCTCGGTCCAATTCGAAGATGGATTGTCCAAGAAGGATTGCCTGGGTTTTTTCGAAATCCAATGCAGTTCCCAGCCAATCGCTCAATAATGCAAAATCTCCATCGAAATAGGTATTCCCCAAAGTCTCATAGTAGCTTACACGATCCTTGGTTATGTAAGCCTTGGCCAAGGTAATCCCTAAAATGGAAGCCTTAATCCAAATTTTCTCATCACGTTCCATCCGCAGACTAACGGTGATACTTTGCTTCTGCTTTTCATCCTTATAAGCCACCTTAACCCGGGAAGCCATGGTGGTGAAGTTAGGCTTGGCCGCCTCATGAGCCGTGATAATTCCTTTAATGGCCAAACCAGAATCTGGTCTTGAAGATCCCACGGCAGTCTTTGTCCCTTTACAGGAAAAGACTAACATACTTACCAAAATCAATTGTAACAACCGTTTCATAACCCTTAATTGGAAAGATTAATTTGTGCTGCTTTCTTTTTATACTCAGACGCCTTTCTACTATCCCCTTTTCCAGAATATGCAATTTGTAACTGTTCGTAGAAGTCCCTTTCCATCTTAGGATCATCCAATAGGAAATCAATTCCCGTATCCAGGCTGTCGATAGCTCCACTAAAATCACTCAACCGATTATTGGCCACCCCATTTAGTAGATATAGCAAGGGTTGTGCAGGGAAGGTACCCAGCGCATTCTCACTTAAGGATTTTGCTTCTTCATATTGCTCAACATCGATCTGAAGCAAGAGTGTATTTTTGATTAAACTGAAATTGTCTTCATCGAGCATCACTCCTTTTTCATAAAAGCGAAGTGCTGTTTCTTTTTCCTTTTTGGCAAGGTAGTAATCGCCCAATTGCTGATACACTTGTCCATTCCCTTCAGCAGAAAATTGGGATATCACCCCATCCAAATCTGCTTCAAATTGCGGATTATCACCAACAAAATTCAGAAAATCCCCAAGCACTTTGTACTTACTATCCTTCTCGATTTTGGTAGATCCAAAAACAATATTCATAGATTTCATTGCATCGGTGGTATTCCCTTCTTCTAAGTAAAACTTATAGAGTGCTAAATGAGCCAAATGCGATTTGGGTTGGTTTTTAAGTAATTCTTTGGCTGTTTCAAAAGCTTTGGCCGTCTCCCCTTGTTCACTGTAAAGGAAAATAAGATTAAGGTAGTCCTGTTCTTTTTTAGGATTCTTGTCAATTTTGATTTCCAAGTTTTTAATTGCCCCTTCGCTGTTTCCAGTGATCTTATAGATCTGGCGACGAAGTGCATTTCTATAGGCGGTTTCTCCCCAGGTATCATCCAATTCGTCCAGAAGCTCCAATGCTGCATCATATTGCCGCGTCCTATGGTACAGGTTGGCCAAATCCTCCTTATAGTCTTCATCTTTTAGAATCAACTTCTTTACGAGTGGAATGGCTGCGTTATAATCCCTTTTTACGTAATAGAGATCATAAAGTGCTTCCATGACATCGAGACGTTCGCCTTGGGACTCCAATACTTTCATGAAATTTTCTTCGGCATCATCGAACTGCTTGAGGTACTTTTGGTTCTTTCCCATTTCAAAATACACCACCGCCTTGTTCTTCTCATTGTCTTTTGCTGCCCTTTCTGCTCTTTTTAAAGCATCCAATGCCAATTCGTAGTTCTCGATAGCCTTTTGCTTAAGCGCTTCGAAAAAGTTTTCTTGAAACGCATCACTCACATTTCCGAGATCATCTGTAGGTTCTTCCAACTCCGTCTCCTGGGCAAAGGAGGCAGTTCCCATTAGAATAAGGATAGTAAGGAACAGGTATGTGAATTTGAATTTCAAAACTATGTCTGGTCGAGCGCAGTCGAGACCTATTTTGGGTCTTTTCAATTTGAGGTCCTTCTCGACTGCGCTCGAGGTGACCTGTCTATTACTTCTTCAGCTGTGAATAGTCCCCAATACTTACGTTGGTAAACTCACCATCGAAATGAGCATGGTTCCCTATCATCGCATTGTCTAAAGTAGCATTTTTAATTACTGTCTGTGACTGTATTATACTATTTTTAACGGTACTATCCTCAATTATTGTGCCTTTCCCAACAGAAACGTGAGGGCCAATGGTACAGTTCTTCAAAACAACCCCTTCCGCAATAAAACAGGGTTCGATGATGGTTGCGTTTTCTTTGGTAACCGAATCTGAGATTAACGGTTCATTCCCTGCTGCCAGGAATCCCAACATTTTGGCATTGGTTTCTACGGTCACTTCTTTGTTTCCACAATCCATCCACTCGTCTACCGTACCTGTTTTGAATATCTTGCCATCCGCCATCATGCGTTTAATACCATCGTTGATTTGGTATTCGCCTCCATGAATGATGTTGTGGTCCAACACATATTGCAATTCGTTTTTCAAAACTCCTACGTCCTTGAAGTAATAGATCCCAATCACTGCTTGATCGCTGACAAACTCCGACGGTTTCTCTACCAATTCAATGATTTCATCTTTCTCATTCAGGTTCACAACCCCATAGGCTTCGGGATTCTCCACACGCTTGGTCCAGATAACGCTGTCTGCCTCTTGATCCAGATCGAAATCAGCTCGGATCAAAGTGTCGGCATAGGCGATAACTGCAGGACCGCTTAAGGAAGGTTCGGCACACATAATAGCATGACCCGTACCCTTTGGGTCCAGCTGTCGATATATGGAGGGTTTAGCTCCTAATCCTTTGGCAAGGTTCTGCAAACTCTCGACAACATCCTCCCCAAACCAAGCCGGATCTCCCAAAATAAAGGCGATTTCTTCGATGGGTTGGTTCAACACCTTAGCAATATCGCTTACCAAACGGTGAACAATAGGTTTTCCTGCAACGGGAATCAAGGGTTTTGGTACGGTTAAGGTATGCGGTCTAAGACGACTGCCTCGACCTGCCATGGGTACAATAATTTTCATATTTAGAATTCGGGTATTATAAGATTTGGTATGCTATTATTTTGTTCCAGTACTTCCAAAACCACCAGCTCCTCGCTCTGTGGTAGAAAGCTCCTCTACTAATTTCCATGCTGCCCTTTCGTGTTTGGCAATGACCAGTTGGGCAATTCGTTCGCCGTCTTCAATAACAAAGTCATCATTGGACAGGTTCACCAAAATCACTCCAATCTCCCCACGATAATCGGCATCTATGGTTCCAGGGGCATTAAGTACGGTGATTCCCTTCTTTGCTGCTAATCCACTGCGTGGTCTTACTTGTGCTTCATATCCTACCGGAAGCTCTATAAACAATCCAGTCTTGACTATGGTTCGCTCTAAGGGTTGAAGGGTTATTGGCTGCGTTAAATGCGCTCTTAGATCCATTCCTGCCGATGCTTCAGTTTCGTAATGCGGGATCGGGTGATGGGACTTATTAATGAGTTTTACGGTCATATATCATTCAATTCCATTGGGATTGGTACTGGGGTACGCAATCATGGGTTTTTCTTCTATTTCTGAAATTTTAAAATACTTCTCAGTATCATTTTGGAAGTAACTGATCACGGCTTCATCGTCATCCAAGTCGAATGGGAATTCATCCGAGGGCGTATTTTTAGCCTCTTTTGCAGGGTCGGAATCCATAATAATGTCCCTATTCATTTCTTTCTTGAAATAGGCCACAAACTTGTCGGGATTGCTCGGGTTCACCTTTGCCTTTCCTACTTTATTCCTGAAATAAACATTTCTTATTTCGATATCCTCCGAAATGTCTTTTATGGTGATGTAAACATTTACCCCGGAGCCACCTTGCTCCACACCCGCTACCCATTTCTGAAAATAGCTCCCGGCAATTTTAAACGGCGGTTCCTGTTCTAATGAATACATAGTGTCTTTCCCACCCGCACAGTTGGAGAATGCCATAAGGCAAGCTACTAACCCCAATAGCGCTGTGAGTTGTTTTAAATACTTCATAGTATAGATGCTTTCAAAAGCCTTGCCATAAAGGTACAAAAAAGCCCTCCTAAAAAGGAAGGCTTTGGTATGATGAATTCATCATACAATATTTCTATCCGGCCAATGCTTCTGCACCTCCTACAATCTCCAGAATTTCTCCTGTAATGGCTGCTTGACGCGCCTTGTTGTATTCTAGGGTAAGGTCGGCTTTTAACTCACTGGCGTTATCTGTTGCCTTGTGCATGGCTGTCATACGCGCACCGTGCTCACTGGCAACACTATCCCTAATGGCTTTGAACAATTGTGTTTTCAAACTCTTCGGGATCAATTCCTCTACAATCTTTTCTTTGGAAGGTTCGAAAATGAAATCGGAGTTGGAAGTCGCTTCTGCAGCTTCTTCCTTTTTTGGTGGAACAATGGGTAAGAATTGTTCGTGCATCACGATCTGTGTAGCAGCATTCTTAAACTTATTGTACACCAAAACGATTTTGTCATACGATCCTTCGGCAAAAAGATCCATCAATTTCTGAGCGATTTCCGCAGTGGGTTCGAAGGCAAGGTTGTCGAAAATTTCGTTGTTATTTTCAATGACCGTCTCCGACTTGCTCAAAATATCATTTCCTTTCTTACCGATGGTAACAAAATCTACTTGTTTTCCGGCATAGGTCTCTTCAACAGAACGCTTGGCTTCCTTTACAATATTACTATTGAAAGCTCCCGCCAAACCTCGATTGGAAGTAATGGCTACCACCAATACTTTGGTTACCTCACGCTGGTCTGCAAATTTGCTTCCGCTGTCTCCGTCCAATGTAGCACTCAAGTTCTGAAGCAAGGCCGTCAAGGTGTCGGCATAAGGACGCATGGCAGTAATAGCGTCCTGTGCTTTCTTCAGTTTTGCAGCCGATACCATTTTCATGGCACTGGTGATCTGCATCGTTGAACCTACAGAAGAGATTCGGTTACGGATTTCTTTTAAGTTTGCCATACGCTCAAGTTATGAGTTATGAGTTTCGAGTTATGGGTTCTACCCTCGTTACTTAGTAACGAGAAGAAAGGTCTTTAGCAACAGCTGTTAACGTATCGGTTACCTCGTCGGTTAATTTACCAGACTTCAATGTATCCAACACTCCTCTGTGCTTTGCATTCAATAATTCGATATAATCTCTTTCGAATTCCTTTACTTTTTCAACAGGAACATCACGCAACAAGTTTTTGGAACCTGCATAGATAATGGCTACCTGGTCTTCAACGGTAAAAGGATCGTTCTGAGCTTGCTTCAAGATCTCAACGTTACGCTTCCCTTTTTCGATCACGTTCATGGTTGCAGCATCCAAATCGGAACCGAACTTAGCAAAGGCTTCCAATTCACGGAACTGAGCCTGGTCCAGTTTCAATGTACCTGCTACTTTCTTCATCGACTTGATCTGGGCCGAACCTCCTACACGTGATACAGAAATACCTACGTTAATCGCAGGACGAACCCCAGAGTTGAATAAGTCGGACTCCAAGAAGATCTGACCGTCTGTAATGGAGATTACGTTGGTTGGGATATAGGCAGAAACGTCTCCTGCTTGTGTTTCAATAATAGGAAGGGCTGTTAAAGATCCTCCTCCTTTTACTTTTCCTTTCAAAGATTCTGGAAGGTCATTCATGTTCGCTGCAATGGCATCATCGTTGATCACCTTTGCAGAACGCTCCAACAAACGGGAGTGTAGGTAGAAAACGTCTCCAGGGTAAGCCTCACGTCCCGGTGGACGACGAAGCAATAGGGATACTTCACGGTAGGCAACGGCTTGCTTAGAAAGATCATCATAAACGATCAATGCAGGACGTCCCGTATCACGGAAGTATTCTCCAATCGCGGCTCCGGCGAAAGGAGCATACACCTGCATAGGTGCAGGATCTGAAGCGTTAGCGGCTACGATGGTCGTATATGCCAAAGCTCCTTTGTCTTCCAATACCTTAGCGATGTTCGCTACGGTAGAAGCTTTTTGTCCTACGGCAACATAGATACAGTAAACTGGCTCTCCAGCATCGTAGAATTCTTTTTGGTTCAAAATGGTATCGATACAAACCGTGGTTTTACCTGTCTGACGGTCACCAATTACCAACTCACGCTGTCCTCTTCCTACAGGGATCATGGCGTCTACAGACTTAATTCCAGTTTGCAATGGCTCATTTACAGGCTGACGGTAAATAACCCCAGGGGCTTTACGCTCCAAAGGCATTTTGAACGTTTCCCCTTCGATAGCTCCTTTACCATCGATAGGCTGTCCCAAGGTGTTTACTACACGTCCTACGGTACCTTCACCTACGTTAATAGATGCGATACGTTGGGTACGTTTTACGGTAGCTCCTTCCATAATCTCTTTGGAAGGTCCTAACAATACGACCCCAACGTTATCCTCTTCAAGGTTCAATACGATCCCTTCCAAGCCGTTTTCGAACTCTACCAATTCTCCGTACTGAGCATTGGATAGTCCGTATACACGAGCAATACCATCTCCTACGGTAAGTACAGTTCCTACTTCGTCTAATGAAGCACTTGCTTCAAAACCTGTAAGTTGTTGCTTTAAAATTGCTGAAACTTCAGCGGGTTTAACTTCTGCCATTTTGTTTTCTGTTTATATACCCCTTGACTGCGCTTGGGGAGACATCGGCCTAAGCCGGGTCCTTTTCAATTTAAATTGACTTACTAAATTCTCTTTTTAATGTTCCTAATTGGTTGGCAATACTTGCGTTGTACTGCATGTCTCCAACTCTAAGGATGAATCCACCAATGATGGATTCGTCTATGGTATTTTCTATGGAAACGTTATCGCTTCCTGTCATTTCTTTTACTTTGGCCAATACCTTTGCTTCCATATCGGAAGTAAGCGCTACAGCCGTGGTTACATGAGCCACCTTTACTCCTTTGGCTTCGTTGTACAGACCTATGAAACTATGGGCCACGGCACCAAGGATGTTGGCACGTTCATTATCGGCCAAGACACTAATAAGTTGTTTGGTGTTTTCAGATTGTTTGTCGAAAATCTGCAACAATGCACCTTTTTTGTCCTCCGTCTTAATGATCGGACTTTTTAAAAGCGTACGCAACTCCTTGCTGCCGTCCAAGGTAGATTGCACATCCTGCATATCACTGAATACGGCATCGATGGCATTGGTTTCTTGGGCTTGCTGCAAAACGGCTTTTGCATATCGTATGGCTGCTCTGCTCATAACCTTATTAGTTTAATTTGGCGTCTCCCAACATCGTTTCAACCAGTTTCAACTGCTTGTCTTTGTTGGATAGTTCTTCTTTCACCACTTTTTCTGCAATCTCTACAGAGAGGGAAGCCACTTGATTCTTGATATCGGCAACGGCAGCTTTCTTTTCGCTTTCGATGGCCGCTTGCGCATTGGCGATCATTTTATCAGCTTCCGATTTTGCCTCTTCTTTGGCATCGGAGATCATTTTAGCTTTCAACTCACGCGCCTCTTTCATCATAGCATCGCGTTCCGCTCTGGCTTCCTTTAATAGCTTTTCATTATCTGCTTGAAGGTTTTCCATTTCCTTCTTAGCGTTTTCAGCTGCTGCTAATGCATCTTTAATTCCCTGCTCACGGTCGTTTACCGCATTAAGAATTGGTTTCCATGCATACCTTCTCAACAAGAAAAGTAATAGTAAAAACAATAGTGTTTGCCAGAAAAAAAGACCTAATGAAAATTCTTCGAGTAATCCCATATCTTAGTTATAATGTGTAAAATCTGTTCAATTAAGCAAACAGCTACAACCAACCGTTATAGCTGTTTGCGATTAAGATAGTCTTATACTGCGAATAAAGCAGCAAATCCAATACCTTCGATAAGAGCCGCAGCAATCAACATCGCTGTTTGGATCTTTCCGTAAGACTCAGGTTGACGTGCGATAGCCTCCATGGCTTTCCCACCGATTTGTCCGATACCGATACCTACACCGATAACTACTAATCCTGCACCTACAATAGCTGGAATTGTCATAATATATCTATTTAAAAATTAAACATTCAATCTTAATGTGCCTCTGCATGGTCATGCTCTTCAGCAGCGAAACCAAAATATAGTGCAGATAGCATGGTAAAAATATAAGCCTGTAACAACGCCACTAATATTTCAATCAATGAAATTGCGAAAGCCAAACCGAATGATAGCGGGCTACCGATCCAGTTTTTGAAAATGAACATCAATCCAATTAAACTCATCAATACAATGTGACCTGCTTGCATATTGGCATACAAACGAATCAACAATGAGAAAGGCTTGATGAATATCCCTAATACTTCAATAGGTATAAGGATTATATATAAAGGTATTTTTGCAATCCAAGGCATACTATCCCCTAATGGATCGAAAATGTGTTTCCAATAGTCTTTAGTTCCTGTGAAATTGGTGATTAAAAACGTAAGAAGGGCAAGTGCTGTAGTAATAGCAATGTTACCGGTTACGTTTACTCCTAGTGGGGTTAATCCGAAAATATTCAAGAACCAGATAAAGAAGAATACTGTTAGTAAGAACGGCATGTACTTTCTATACTTCTTCTCCCCAATATTCGGACGTGCGATATCATCTCGGATGTAAAGTACAATCGGCTCGAAGAAACGTCCAATTCCGGCTGGAATCCCGTTATTTTTCAAATAGCTCTTAGCCAATCCACGGAACAAAAGGATCATTAATAGTCCTGTAATGATGATCATAAATACACTCTTCGTGATTGAAAGATCTAGGGGCTTCACATTAGTAGCATGATGCTCTTCATCGTAATTGATAGTTCCAGCAGCATCGGTTTCATAGATTTTTCCATGATATAGTTTAAAGTGCTTGCCCTTAGAAGCTACAACTTCTTCACCGTGATGAAATTTGCCTGATGCAAAAACATGAAGTCCATCCGACCAAAGTATCACAGGTAGTGAGAAACCAACGTAATGGTGTTTTCCATCGTCACCTGTATAAGAATATAAGCTAAAGTCGTGAGAGTCTTTAAGGTGATGATCTATATACTCTTTAATCTCTGTCTTTTTATCATTACCCTCGGAGCCATCTTTGGCACTAGCAGAAATTGGGGCAATGAGTGTAAAAATGAATAGTAATCGAACTAATATTTTTCTTTGCATACCGAACAGTAAATAGTGTCCTTAAAAATCGGTGCAAAAATACTGTTATTCCTTAGAAAGAAAAAAGTTTTTGAAGTCTTTTTTTAGTGTGAAAAGATGTTGCTAAGAAGACTGATTGTTAAGCACTTTGGAAAGATAGAATACTTCCAGCACCAAACAGATGGCATAAGGTAGAAAGAACGTAGCAAATTCAATGGTTTGCATCTCACCATCGGCTTTGTATACAGGCTGAAAAACCAAGAAAAAAACCAAGAATTTCAAAAGACTGCCTCCAAAAAATATAAAACCAGCTTGTGCTGAACCTGATTTTATATTTTTCAATACCAAAAATAAAATGATCGCGGCTAACACAAAATTCACGGCATACGCTAAAACAATTTTATGCTCCCATAGGGGTTTTTGCGCGGCATCTAAGGCCAAAACATGTATTCCGAAAGTAACGGCCAATACAGCCAGAAGTGTTCCCAAAAATTTTAGGTTGGCATTCATTAGGAATTCAATTTATTGGTTTGCTTAATGACAAGAAACAAGGAGATAGCTAGTCCTGCAAGCGTACATAAAATAATAAACAACTTCCCCTCTGGATTGTATTTAGTGTCCAACCACTTACCAAATCGGACAAACACATAGATAATAACCCCCATTTCTATGGCTATGGCACTTAATGCCGCCCAACGCTTAAGACCGTTGTTTTTTTGGTCGGGCATTGTAAGAAGTTTTTATTTAGCTATCTCAGCCGTATCTTTCTTCAACCGTTGTTGACGATCGTATGGACTTGGCTTGTCTGTGGAAGGATTGCTTTTCTTAGATCCCTGCATACTACAGGATGCATTGAAAGTAGCTCCCGGCTCCACTGCCAACTTACCAACCACCACCTCACCCTCGATATGGGCTGTTGCTTTTAAGGTCAAGGTTCCAGAGACATCAAGGTTTCCTTCAAAACGGCCTTCAATGTCGGCATTTTCACAAGTCAGTTTTCCTTTAATAATGCCCGACTTTCCTAATACCACTTTGGAAGGTTTGCTGATGGTTCCTTCTACCGTTCCGTCTATTCTGAAGAATCCGTTGGACACTAGATCTCCAGTAAATTTTGTTCCTTCGTTAATCCTGTTTTGGCTTGCTGATGGTTCCATAGTTCTTTTGTCTTTTTTGTCTGAAAACATTGTAGTTAATTTTGGGGATTACTGTTTTCCTCTTGCACATTCGCATCATTGCCTAAATAGGTATCCAGGTTTTTGTGAATCTGTACAATCTTGTAATGAGGGGATGAAATCTGGAAGTGAGGATGGTCTATCCTGTACTCTTTCTTCTCCTTAAGAACTTCTGCGAACCCTTGTCCACCCAATTTGGTGTTCAGCCCATGAATAATCACGAACAGTGTCGCTGGGTCGTAGTAGTCTATGGAAGTAGACATGTCGAAATAATTATATTCTTTAATGGCTTCATCCAATTTGGCCTGAAGCGCATCTGCTTGTTCTCTTTCGTTGTTCGTAAATTGGTATACCACCTTCCATTTATCTTCCTCCTTGGGCTCATGGAAATCCTTACTAGCAATCTTTGGAAGTACTGTATTATAGATTTTCTGAGCTTGCTTCCCTTCTTTCGATTGTGGATAATTAAGGGCAATGAAATTTAGTGCGGTTTTATAGGCGTCATATCCATCTTTTCTGGCTAGAGCAGTGGCCTTGAGCATTTCCAATTTCGGAACAATCTCATTTCCAGTGTAGATTTTAATGTATTCTTCGGAAGTATCGATCACATACTGGTATTTGCCTGCTTCGAATTCCTTGTACAATGCCTTGTATTTGAATTCTGGACTGGATTCATCGGTAGCCAGCTGCACATTCGGATTTCTCAAAATCTCCGCATAACGTGAATCCGCGTGGTTGTTCAAAATGTTGTTCTTCCATTTTTCCGCCATGGCCGTATTTTCGGTCAATTCATAAATCTTAAAGAGATTGTATTTGGAAGGGAGGATGAGTCGGTCTTCAGGGCCATAATCCAATAGGGTTTCCAATCGATTCGTTGCCAGATCGTATTCGCGGAACTTTTCCTTGTAAATTAATCCTAACTGGTAATAAGCAAAGTTACGATCCCCCGTTAGGCTGTCGATTACTTGGGGATCTTTGGGGATCTTTTCGAGGTAGGTTTCCGGTTTAAAGCGCTCGCTTTCTGCAATGGGTTCTGCTGTTTCCAGTTCTTCCTCTCCTTGAGCAAGACCGCTGTTGCGAGAAGAAATTCGCCAACCATCTTCCAGTTTGCGATCTCCCCAGATTTTTCTGAATTCACCTCTACCATAAGCTACTGTGGTGGTATTGTAGAAATAAAAAGAACCTCCTTCGTCGTCCTTATTACCAGCACCTGTATTCTTCTTGTAGAACTCCTGATTTGCAATGCGTTCATCGGCTTCCACTTGAGCAATGGAATCGGCAATCGCCTTTTCACGAAGTTTGGTGGTATAATCTGTAAAAAACGCCAATTGCTCCGCTTCGCTCATGGCAGCAATTTTCAATATGGAATCATTGCGGTTGGCAATAAGCTCATACTTGATGACATCTTCCAAGTTCTCACGTTTTTTGGTAATACGCCTCCATTTTCTTGTTTTTTCCTCCAAGAAAGTAAGCGTGCTGTCATAATAGGCTCCCGCTCTCTGGTAAAGTGCCCGATCGAAATTAATTTCGGCAAGGGTCTCATAATTCACCGCTTGCAAAATGCGATCGTTGGCAAAATTCTGGATGGATTGGTTATAATAGATAACCGCTGTGTCGATATTTTGGGTATTGCGATAGTACTCACCCATGGCATTGTAAATAATATCCTTGTAAGGGCGGTTTTCGCGATTGGCTTCCAGATCCTGAAGCAATTCCAAGAAAGCGATGCGGTCGCCTTTTTCATAATCAAAGTTTCGTCCCTGCTTAATGTAAGACTGGATCATATAGATCCTAGGTGACTTTCGATTAAGTTCGATCACTTCCTGATACGCCATGTTGGCACTGTCCTTAAATTCCAAACGATCGTAAATCTGTCCTTTAATGAACGAATAGCGTCCTTTTAATTCGTTATCCTTCACGAATTCTGAAGCCAACTTAATATGTGGTAAAGCTTCTTCGATGGAATCCAGATTGATATACGCTTGAGCCATAATGGCCGAAGCATCTGCCGCATCCTCATCACTCAATCCTTCCTCTTCCAGCAATTTGGCCAACTCTTCCAACGCACCCTCTTCATTGCTCAACCTAATGTTGGTCTTTGCTTTCCACATTTTAGCCTTGTTAATGCTGTTGCTAGTGGGGTAGCGATTCAGAATGAAATTGAAGGCATCCTGAGACGCCACAAATCGCTCATCATAATATCGGGCTTTCCCCAAAAGCATATACGCCTCATCGATCTGTGGATTGTATTCTTTCCCATCGATGTAAATGGAATGCTTCTGAATGGCCTTGGCCGCTTTTTCTTCGGCCCTCGTAAACTTGGTATCGGTTTTTGGCTTTTCTCCAGCCTTGGTAATCTCCTTTTTTACTTCAATGCGTTCTACGGGGAGTATTTCCCAGAAATTATCCCGATAGGTAGTGGCCAATTGCAACTTTCCCTCATCGAAAGCAACCCCTCCATTATAAAGTGCATTGTACTCTGCTGTCACCGCATGATAGTTGCGGCTCATGAATGTACTTTTCTTTCTCGAACAAGATGCTAGGAGAATAATGGTAACAAATAGTATCGTAATTTTTTTCGCGTACTTCAACATTCTTTAGAATTCTATGATACTGTAACTTAAATCCTTTGTTTTTAGTATGTAAATGGACCAAAGGAAACGTAAAAATACGTTTCTTTTTGACATGGCTACGGAAATTGGTTAAAATTTGCCTCAGTTTGCAATTCTGAAGGCACTACAGACGAAATTTCCTTTGTATTTTTGCAAAAATTTTTTGCTATGAGCGAATTCCATTTGCTGTCTATTTCCGAAATCATAAAGGAAACCCCAAATTCAGTTTGTATTACCTTCGAAATCCCCGCCGATCTCACAGACAAATTTGTCTTTAAAGCGGGACAATATATCACCCTAAAAGCTCAAGTGAATGGCCATGAAGTGCGCAGGGCCTATTCCCTTTGCAGCAGTCCCAATAGTGGAAAATGGTCCGTTGGAGTGAAAAAAGTTGAAAACGGGACTTTCTCCGTTTTTGCGAACGACTCACTACAGGTTGGAGATTCCCTAGAGGTCATGGTCCCGGAAGGCCATTTTGTTTTTGAGCCTCAAACCGAAACGTCGAAGGATTATGGAGCATTCGCTGCGGGAAGCGGAATAACCCCTGTTCTTTCTATTGTTCAGGATGTTTTGGAAAGGGAGCCGCAAAGCCGATTCGCATTGGTTTACGGTAACAGAAACAAAGCCGAAACCATGTTCTTGGAAACCCTGGAATCTTTAAAACAGCAATATCCAGATCGCCTAGCTATCCAATATATTTTTAGCCAAAGTGAAGAGCAAAACGCACTTCGCGGACGCATAGAACGTCCTGTAGTGAATTACCTGCTGAAGAACAGGTTCCAAGATTATGATTTCGACCGATTTTACCTTTGTGGCCCCGAAACCATGATCGAAACTGTATCGCAAACCCTACAGGAAAAAGGAGTTGCCAAAGAAAATATCCTTTTCGAGCTTTTTACCTCTTCCAACGAAGGGGAATTGACCGAAGCTCATGATGGTGCCACCCAAATAACCATTATTGTGGATGACGAAACGGAGACCTTTTCCATGCCTCAGGAAAAAAGCGTGTTGGACGCTGCTCTCGATCACGATTTGGATCCTCCGTATTCCTGTCAAGGTGGAATCTGTAGTTCCTGTATTGCTCGGGTAAAGGAAGGAAAAGTGGAAATGCGCAAAAACCAAATCCTTACCGATTCAGAATTGGAAGAAGGGCTTATTCTTACTTGTCAGGCACATCCTACCACCCCTGTCTTAGTGGTGGATTATGATGATGTGTAATCCTGATCTAAAGTAAATTCCGAATTTTGTCAACCACGGTTTCCACCGCAATGCTTTTCATGGCATCTTCATATCCATCTGGATAGGAATTACCATACACCGAAGTGGGAATTAAGGGATATTTATTTCGATTGGCTGTAATTTGGTTCTCATCCGGCTGATTAAAGGGAACGAATCCGGCATAGGGATGGGTAACGCCCCAAAGCGTGAGTACAGGAACGCCATACATCGCTGCCAAGTGCCCATTGGCACTGTCCATGGCGACCATAAGATCTAGGTTGGAAATCAAGGATAATTCCTCTTCAAAAGTGAGGGTTCCAGCAACGTTCTCAACACTTTCAAATTGAGCCGCTACATCCTTGAGAATGTCTTCCTCCTTTTTGCCTCCGCCAAAAAGCAAAACGCGATAGGCCTTGGTAACATCGAGTTGTTGCAATACTTCTTTTATTAGGTCCAAAGGATACATTTTGCTCGGGTACGCAGCGAACGGTGCTATTCCCAAACATTTTTTGGGCTCATTGCCCACAATGGTGAGCAATCTGGGAGTCAATTTCTGCCGTTCAGGGAATTCATGGGAAGCAAGCTCTATAGGAAGATGAAGGGCGGCAAATACATCGGCATATCGCTGATGGGTAGATTTTAATCTTACCAATCCCAGCCCTTTGGCTTGTGTCAATTTTTTCTTTTCCTTCCTTCCCTTATCCAGTGTAATAGTCGGAATACCGCTAAAGGAGAGAATCCGTGACACTATATTGGATCGTATGACATTGTGCAAATCGGCTACATGATCGATCCCTAGGCGTTTCAGCTCTCGGGCCAGGCGCCATAACCCTAACAATCCTTTGTGCTTGCCATCGACTTCGGCAGCCACAAAATGAACGTTTGGAATATCGGAAAACAAGGGTTGAAACTGCTTGCGGGAGACCATCGTAACCCTAATATCTGGATACGTTGCCATCAACACCCTGAGTACAGGAACGGTCATTGCCACATCTCCGAGGGCCGACAGCCGAATCACGAGAATGTGTTTAGGGGTTTTCATCGAAATTGAAGGATGGTCGAGCTAGAATTACTTCTGCCCTCTTAATACGGGATTCAGTTCATCATCATTGTACATTTTCATCTGCTTGTAAACTTTCATGTACTTTCTTCCGTGGGCAATATCGTCTAACAACTGCTGAATGGCGGTACTGAGATCTACACGCTGCTCCAACAATACATCCAACTTCTTTTGGCATGCGGTACGATGATCTTCAGAAGCATCCATTCGGGTAGCCTCTTCGTTCATATGATACACTTTCAAGGCTAGAATGGACAAACGGTCTACTCCCCATGCTGGACTTTCGGTATTGATGGTCGCATTTTCCTGCACCTCAACACCTCCATACTGGTCTAAGAAATAGCTGTCGATATACTCTACCATATCGGTTCGATCCTGATTGGAAGCGTCTATTTTTCGTTTCAAGTCGAGTGCCGCAATAGGATCAATATTGGGGTCCCTTATAATATCTTCGTAGTGCCACTGTACGGTGTCGATCCAACACTTGCGATACAGCAGGTGCTTCAATAAATCGGTATCCTTATCGTATGCATTGGTAAAGGGTTGATAAGGATCGTCTACGACATGATAGGTGTCGATTACTTCCTTAAAAACGGCATTGGCGATTTCTGTAAATGTCATCTTGATGATATAAGGGTTTCCAAAAATTAATTAGGCTGCAAAGGTACCACATTTTAAGCTAGGATGCAGTAAACGCAAAAAGGTTCCGTCTCGTTCATCAAATGAAAAATCTAAGGAAAGGTAGGATAAGGAAGAGCCAAAGTAATAGCTCTTTGAACCATTTATCGGAATCCTGTTCGATGTAGTTGGCAAAAATGATGGCCCATGGGGCGAATGCCACAATAAACTCTGTGGTATTCTTTTTATAGGAAAGGATGATCATAAAGAATGAGACCAAGCATACCACTACGACCAGTTGATAGTTCGGGCGCTCTTTTTTGGGTATTCGGGACAAGTTTCCCAAACGACTAAAGATGGCCCATATTAAGGTTCCTATGATAAAAGGTATCGCTATTAATGAAGGCGGGGTTCCATAGGCCTCAAATTTCCTTGAGGGTACCGATAAAAGATTCGAAAGCCAATCAATACTATCCGACGTGAGCAGGAGGTAGGCAGATGCAATTAAAAAAACCACCACGATACCAACGAGTGGAATGAAAAAATACCGCGTCTTCTTCAAAGGCATTATGAAGATGGCCCATTGCAAAGCTAGTAGCATGAATAGGCTTGGCGGATAGAAAAATGTAGCAATGGTAATCCATAGCGTGGCATCCAGAATTTTGCGTTCCGTGTTTTTAAGCGATTGCAAACTTACAATGCGCCTCAGGGCAAATAGGAGACAAACACTTGCGCCGATCAGGGTCCATTCACGAAAAATTGCAGGGAAAAAACAGACCAGATTTGCATACAATAGTATGGAATAAGCATTCATTTGGGTAAGCCCGTTCTTCCTAATAATAAAATCCAACAGAAAAAGGGAGAAAACAAGCAGGAGGATATTTCCGGCTAGCATAGCCAGTTCTATTCCCTCAAAATCCATTTTCGCCTCCAAAAAAACCCAGAGACCGGCAAAAACAAAAAGGTATAAGCTTAGTAAAAGAAAATATATAGGTCCGGATTTCCTAAAAAAGCTTGTAAGCATTTAAGTTTATTTCTATTTTTGTAGCCCTAAAGATAAAGATATGTCCTTAAAAGATTTTTTCTACGGAATTCAGGATATTGCAGATGCAGTAATGTTCCAACCGCTTGATGGTATTCGTGCCTGGGAATTGGAAAACTGGTGGGGTGCCAATTTTATGACTTGGTTATTCACACTAATTGGTTTCGTAGCCTTTATATATTGGATGAAGGAACTAAAAACCTTCAACGACAACAATGAAGAGGATCGATCACAGATATCACACTCCTTTCTAGGAAAAGACTCGGATTTAAGCCGATCATAATAGTAAAAAAGCCCCTTGATAAGGGGCTTTTTTAATGCTATTTTTTTAAAGATCGAATCCGATATCCTTTCGGTA
>JAHQVM010000010.1 GCA_019634365.1 Flavobacteriaceae bacterium
ATCATCGTTTCTTCGAACGGTCTCTTCAACCACCCTACGGGTTACGGCTTCGAATGCCTTTTCGGTTGGAGTAGCCATTTGCAGTGCCGCCGGGTGTCCTACATCGCCTGCTTCACGTATACTCTGTACCAATGGTATCTCCCCCAAGAATGGAATTTCCAAATCCTCGGACAGGTTATGAGCTCCTTCCTTACCAAAAATATAGTATTTATGATCTGGCAGTTCTTCGGGAGTAAAATAAGACATGTTCTCAATAACTCCCAGTACGGGCACCTGAATATTTTCTTGCTGGAACATAGCCACACCTTTTCTGGCATCGGCCAAGGCAACAGTTTGTGGGGTACTTACAATCACGGCTCCAGTAATGGGTAGGGATTGCATAATGCTTAAATGAATATCTCCCGTTCCAGGGGGAAGGTCGATGAGCATAAAGTCCAATTCACCCCAAGCAGCGTCAAAAATCAATTGATTGAGTGCTTTGGAAGCCATAGGTCCTCTCCAAATAACAGCCTGATTGGGTTTCGTAAAAAAGCCAATGGATAGGATCTTTACCCCATAATTTTCGATGGGTTTCATCTTGCTTTTACCTCCATCGTTCACTGACAAGGGTCGTTCGTTGAAAACATCGAACATAAGGGGCATGCTTGGCCCATAAATATCGGCATCCAAAACACCTACCTTGAATCCCATCTTGGACAAGGTAACTGCTAAATTGGCGGTTACCGTAGATTTTCCTACCCCTCCTTTACCCGAGGCGACTGCAATAATATTCTTGATCCCCGGAATGGGCTTCCCTTTTATAAGGTTGGGATTTTGAGGCTTCTGAGGTGCTTCTACCTTGATATTCACCTTAACATCTGCATCTTGGGAGATGTGTTTTTTGATGGCTTCGGTAATATCGGTTTCCGCACGTTTTTTTATGTGCATTGCCGGAGTACTCATCTTTAAATCAACAATGACCTCATTGGCAAATGTAATGACGTTTTGAACGGCTCCACTTTCTACCATGTTCTTACCTTCACCTGCAAGTGTTATGGTTTCCAACGCCTTGAGTATTTCTTGTTTACTGAATTTCATCGAATCTGAAAAGCAATGATTAACTAAGTCCTTAATTAGACTTATTCTAAATGCAAAGATACGGTGTAGAGTTGGTAATATAAAAGGTATCTATTGAAATGATTTATGGCCGTATAAAGAAAGAAGCCCCTCCATAATGGAAGGGCTATCAATTTGTTTATCCTAATATGGATTCAGTTTAATTCATGTCGATAACATCTATTTTAGACTCTACTTTTTTCAATCGTTCCGAAAGGTTCTCTAACGCATTAAGACGCTTTTCCATTTCTTGAATGCGGGATTCTTGAGATTCCATAATGCGCACCCATTCCGAACTCTTAAGTCCTACAGAAACATTAATCAACGAAGGAGCATCGGAAGTGGAAGAAGACCATGCCTTACCGATTACCCGTTTTAAGTGTTCCAAGCCAATGGTTTCTGGGGATACCGCTATGGCGTATCCATCATTAAGACCAGAGGCAACAATATAATCACCTTGGTTCACTTTGCCACGAACCAATGCAGGAACCTGACCCATGAAACCAACCTTTTCAAAATCTTCTTTTCTTGCCTCATCGGGCATATTCCCCAATACGATGGGTGCTTTCGAAATCGTAAGGACGTGATCTGCGCCTTCCGTTTTTCGTGAAATTTTGCCTCCCTTAACTCCTATTACCTCTCCAATCTTAAAGCTTTCATTAGTGTTTTCTTTTTCCAACCATTCTGCATAATCGGCACCAGAAGAAGCATAAACGACCCCTAAATCACCATTGGACTCGAATCCTTCTATTCTACCGGCTACATTTGTACCTTGTCCGAAGAAGGTGATAAAATGGTTTTCTGGATTCAAGGATGCATTGTCTATACGAATGGCAACTCCATCGGAAATGTTGCTCCCTCCATTTTCGAAAACTGCAATATGGGTTCCAATATTTCCACTTACATTGAAATTGTTGTTTACTGTAAGCATTCCGTCAATCTCTACATCATCCAAAAAAGAAGCTTCTTTAAAAACCTCCAATGTTCCTTGCAGTATTGATGGTGCTGCATTTGTAACGGTAAAGGCGTCACCCAACTGAGTGCGTCCTTCAACTTGAAGGGCACCACTCAAAAATGAAGGACTATTATTATTGACCTTAAGTGTCCCTCCCAAGTTCGACGTTCCTCCAACGGTTAGCGACTCGCCCACAGTAGATTTTCCGAATACTTCCATATCTCCTCCAAAAATCCCACCATCACCTACATCCAAGGATTCTGATAAACTAACGTTGCCTACTATGGTTACATCGTCGTTGATGTTTGTTGCTCCTTCTACGGTAAGCGGGCCCAGCAAATTGGATTCTTGATTTACAGTGATACTGGTTTGGAAATTTCCTGCACCCAATACATCAAGACCACCATTAATATCGGTATCACCTTCAACCGAAAAACCTCCTTCAATTACGGAGTCTCCAATAATGAGTTGATTTCCATTGATTCTCTGGTCGAGAACCACTGTATGGTTTCCCTCTACCCTGGAATCGCCACCAATAATTTGTTGTCCGCTCACTGTTTGATTTTCACCTACACTTTGACCTCCAACAATATTGGATCTGCCTCCAATGGTTTGATTCCCTGCGACCCGAAGATTACTTCCTGCATTAATATCCCCGTCAATAGTGGCTCCACCTGCAACCGCCAAAGATTCATTCACTATAGCGTTTCTTTCCACTTCCAACCTTCCACTTAAAATAGAGGCACTTTGGTTGTTTACATAGAAATTTCCGTTGAGATCGGTGCGTCCATTTACGGTGAGATCATCTCCAACCACAACATCTTCACCCGCGATAATGTCCTCCTCCACATTTAAATCTTCCCCCACGTTTAAATCACCAGCAACATCCAAATCACTATTAATAATCGTCCGTCCTTCAATGATAAAATCACTTTTAAATGTTGCGGTACCTTCCACCGTTAAATCGCCGTCTGCAATAACATCCCTATGATATGCCTGTGGTGTGAACGTAAGTTTTTCCAAACTCAAAAACACAAATCCACGTCCCATATCAAGTTCTACTGCTAAGTTTCTTGGGGTTCCATCCCAATTAATTTCATTGAAGTTACTTACAGAAGAGGCTGCACCAGATCCAATGAATACATTCACCATTCCGTAAGGATCTGTAATGGTTTCGATAACTTCTTGGTATACCACCGAACCGTCTTCATTTAATACAGTGAAGCGCAAGGCAACTTCGGTTTCAGCCAGCACGGTACCATTGACATCGGGCCCTGGTATTTGCTGTGCATCTGGATTAATGATAACGGCTTGATAATTAATCCCATCCGTCTGGGCCTGCAAGGTAAATGCACAGGCAATGGCCATTATAAGTAGTAGTTTCTTCATCTTCATAACATGTTATCCTAAAACATCCTAATTGGATGTTCCGTTTTTTATATTGAATATAAGACCCAATCCAAAATCCTGAGAAAAATAGGTAAGTTCTCCACCCGATTCACTTTTTTTCAATTGAGTTCCCTGTCCATAGCGGTATTGCAAAAATGCCGCCATAGAGTCGTTAATTTTGTATTCGAAGGAAGCCGCAGCCCTTAGAAATATGATAGGGGTGTCAAAATCTTCCCTTCCTTTAATATCTAGCACTTCATTGTTAAGTATCCGCGTTCCTTGCATCATAAACTCAGGCGCAACCGTAGCTCTTAAATGAAATGAAAACCGATTCGCCTCCACAACCTGAATATCAATTCCAGCATGAATACTTGCATAGGTAGTCTCCCATTCGAAATAGGTATTCTGTGAATTATCACTTCCTATGGCCCCGTAAGTATGCAATCCCAACCCTCCAATAAACTGAACCTGCTCACCGAATAACTTCCCTCGATACCCCAAATCGATATAATTGTGATTGGTAGAACGAAGATTATCCAATTCATCGGCAAATACATCCTGAAAAGAAAAAGAGGTAATCGATTTTCCTCCTTCCACAAACAATTCTTGGGCTTGTAGGGTTCCAACGGAGAAAGTGAGTAAACATATGACTAGGTAAAATACTTTCATGTAAGCTTGTTAATTTTTAATAAGACGGGATGTAAATTGTTTTCCTTGTGTTCCCAATACCAAAACATAGGTCCCGACCGGAAGTTGAGACATATCGATAGATAAGGATTGTTGAGGGGCGTACTCTTTATGAAGTACTTCTTTACCCAACACATCGAACAACTTTCCTTCGACGGTATCCACGATAGATTCATTAAACTGAACGTTTACGGAAGTAACCACAGGATTGGGAAATACCACTGCATCCAGTGGTTGATCACTTTGGGGTAAAGAAACAACGCGTACCGGAGGCTGTTGAAAACCTTGGCGAACCGCGTAGCCCTCACCTTGAAAGCTCCCAATCACTCCATTCTGACCAACACTTTGGGAAACATAAATGGACGAATTTCCATTTTCGATCGTATAAGTACCACCACTCATACCCAAACTGGTCCGTTGTGCTTCTTGGCCAATGACGCATCCAACAAGCATAAAACCAAGAAAACTAAATACATACTTCATTGCAGTAAGTTGTAGATTGGCTTCGCAATATAAAACCAATCGAGCAATAAAAAAACAAAGATGAGATTATTAAGGGATTAAAGCTCGAGCTCCTTAGTAGGGTCCCAAAATACTTGTTCGAAGTTCTTAATAGCGTTCTCCTCCACTTCGATGCCTTCACTCTCCAATAATTGTTGCATCAGGTTAGTCCCGGAAAAATGATGTTTCCCTGTGAGCAGCCCTTTTCTATTAACCACCCTATGTGCCGGAACATCAGGATGCTTTCCGGCACCATTCATAGCCCAGCCTACCATACGCGCACTGCCTGCTGCGCCTAAAAACCTCGCAATCGCACCATAACTGGTTACCCTTCCATAGGGAATCAACTTGGCCACATCATATACTTTTTCGAAAAAGCTTTTTTCCTGTGCCATTAAATCGCGTTTATGATTTTAATAAGTGTTATGACCGAGATGATGGCCGTAAGAAGACCAATGACGTAATTCATGTTGAAATTGAAAACCGGGGCATTGTCCTTTCTCCTAAAGAATTGGGCATAAACGGCCAACATAAAAAAGGTACCTAGTCCCGAAGCTATCACCGCTGCCCAGAGCTCTATTTGACCAAATGAAAACCAGCCAAAAGCTCCAAAAGTAATACTTACATACACCCAATAAGGCAGTGGAAGCAGATTAAGGGCGGCCAGTAACATTCCATAAAAAAAACGGTTGGTTTTCGACTTTTTTACACTTTTGGGAACTTCCCTGCGGGTGTCTTTGGCAATAAAGAAAAAATATACAGTGATACACAGAAAGATTCCCAAAGCCACTTTTTGAAGCATATCCACCACCTCGGGATGCATATCCAGATATCTTGCAAAAAGTAAAGCTACGAAGGTTTGGACACAGACTGTGACACTCACTCCTACCGAAAACAAAAGAGCTACTTTTCTCCCTTGTTTCATGCTTATTTTAGCGGCAGACATATTCAATAAGCCTGGTGGTATGACACCTACCAATGCTGCCAAAAAACCAATAAGAAAATTGGAAAGGATTGCCATTCGGTTAGTTTGTTCTGGTGAATATACAGATTTATTTGGAACGCAATTGAAAACGAATGTAGGTTATCTTCTTTCCCTCTTCCAAGTACTGGGACTCGTAGAAAGTTTGAATCGAAGTTACCTCGGGCGGAGCCCCTTCACTCCCATACACATCGTGATGAGCATATAGAATCTCTTCCTGCAGACCATGCAATAATCCCAATGTATAACCATGCATGAATTCACTATCGGTTTTAAGGTGAATGAACCCTCCGGGTTTGAGTATGGATCGATACTTATCCAAAAATTCCGCATTGGTCAATCTATGTTTGGTCCTTTTGTATTTTATTTGTGGATCTGGGAATGTAATCCAAATCTCATCTACTTCACCTTTTGCAAAGCAGCCTTCAATGAGTTCAATTTGAGTTCTTAAAAAAGCCACATTGGCAAGTTCCTCCTCCAAAGCCGTTTTGGCACCTCTCCAAAAACGTGCTCCTTTAATGTCAACACCGATAAAGTTCTTATCAGGAAACTTTCGGGAAAGGTTCACTGAGTATTCCCCTTTTCCACAGCCCAACTCCAACACAATGGGAGCGTCATTTTTGAAGAAATCCGTGTTCCATTTTCCTTTTAACGGAAAATCACCGGACACTACTTCGGCACGGGTTGGCTGAATAACATTTCCAAATGTTTCATTCTCTTTAAACCGCTTAAGTTTGTTCTTACTTCCCACAGATTTAATACTTGTTTAAAATTTCGGTAAAATTAAGGAAATATTGATGGGGGGTAAGAATCCTTACCTTTGTTTTTATCCAAAATGAAAGAATTTAATTACAAATTCAAACCATTGAAAAAAAACAAAACCATATTGGTTGCCCCCCTTCATTGGGGGCTGGGACATGCCACTCGATGCATCCCCATTATCCGGGCATTATTGCAGGAGGGTTTCGATGTACTTCTAGGAAGTGATGGGGCCGCCTTACTCATTCTGCGCAAGGAATTCCCCAATCTTCCCTTTGTAGAATTACCCTCATACGACATCACCTACCCAAAAAAAGGGGAGTGGTTCAAATTCAAAATGTTTCTGAAGTTACCGCAAATAAAAAAAGCCATGAATTCAGAAAAGCGCATGGTGAAACGATTGGTAGCTGACGGAAAAATAGATGGAATTATCAGTGACAACCGAATGGGTGTACGAAGCAAAAAATTACCGTCCGTATTTATAACACACCAACTGAATGTGTTAAGTGGGAACACTTCCTTTTTCAGTAGTAAGATGCACCAAAAAATCATTAAAAAATACAATGAGTGCTGGGTACCTGATGTTGAAGACCCTATCAACCTTACCGGCAAATTGGGGCATCCGAAACGATTGAAGTTTCCCGTAAGATATATTGGCCCATTAAGCCGCATGGCAAAGAAGGAACTGAATATAAAGTACGACGTGCTCGTATTGTTATCTGGCCCTGAACCTCAACGTACACTTTTGGAAGTGAAAATGATGGATAGTTTTTTAAACACCGATCAGAAAGTGTTGTTGGTGCGTGGGGTCGTGGAAGAAGAAAATGAAGTCTATGTTAAGGACAATGTCACCATTGTAAACTTTATGCAGAGCGAGGATTTGGAACGGAGCATTAATGAAAGTAAAATAGTGGTTTCCCGATCTGGTTACACAACCATTATGGATCTGGCCGCCATGGAAAAAGAAGCTTTTTTCATTCCCACTCCTGGACAATACGAACAGAAATATTTGGCAAAACAGTTAAAACAAAAAGGTATCGTACCTTCATGCAAACAGGAAAAATTCAGCATTGAGCAATTGGGCAAAATTCCTTTATACAGTGGATTGAAATCCTTTAAGTCACAACTCAACTATGCGGAGTTATTTGGCCTTTTCCATGGTAAATGAAAACTCTGAACCAATTCCAAACTGACTTTCAACATATATCTTTTCATTGTGCGCTTCTATGAGATGCTTAACAATGGCCAATCCCAATCCGCTGCCTCCTTCCCTTCTCGAACCACTTTTATCCACACGGAAAAAGCGTTCAAAAAGCCGGGGAATATGTTCACTTTCTATTCCTTCGCCATTATCGGTTACGCGTAGAATGACCTTATTCTTTATAAGATCCTCGATACTCACTTCGGTGGTACCTCCCTTTTTGCCGTACTTGATTGAGTTTTCAACCAAATTGGTCAATACCTGCTGAATACGCTCCCTGTCGGCATTCACCATAATACTATCGTTATACTCTATGTCGAAGGTGAGGGAAATTTCCTTTTTGTTAGCTTTAATCTCGAGCAAATCGAAAACGTTCTGCACCAGTTCTATGATATTGAAGTCCTCACGGGAAAGGCTCAAGTCGCCCACTTCCAATTTCGTGATCATGTCCAAGTCCTTCACAATGTAAATAAGGCGTTCTACTCCTTTACTGGCTCTTTGAAGGTATTTTTTTCGGACACTTTTATCCTTCATGGCTCCATCCAATAGGGTTAGGATGTATCCTTGAACCGTAAACAACGGGGTTTTCAATTCATGTGATACATTCCCCATAAATTCCTTTCGGTAGTTCTCCCTTACCTTGAGTGTTTCGATCTCTAATTTTTTGTTTTCCGCAAAACGCTCCAGTTCTTTGGTAAGCGTTTCCATATCGGTAGTCACCTGTTTTCGGTCGAAGGTAGAGGCATCTAGCAATCGTACGTCGTCGTAGATGCGCTTTACGCGCTTGTAAATGAACTTTTCTACCCGATATTGAATAATAAAAAAGGAGAAAAAGTAACAGAGTGCGAAGAAAAGCAATAGAAACCAATAACTAATCCCACCGTGCAAGTAAAAAAAAACACCCAGAATGAGTGTTAAGAATACGGTTAGAAAAGTCGAGGTATACCCTGCAAACTTATATGTTCTCTTAAAATTGTTGGCCACTAAACAACAAACTTATAGCCTACGCCCTTAACGGTTTTAAAACGTTCGTCTCCTATTTTCTCCCGCAATTTACGAATATGTACGTCAATAGTCCTACCTCCTACCACAACTTCGTTGCCCCAAACCCTATCCAGTATATCTTCACGCTTAAAAACTTTCCCCGGTTTTGATGCAAGCAATGCCAATAATTCGAATTCTTTTCTGGGTAGAATAATTTCTTGTTTTCCCTTTAAAACCTTGTATTCTTCCCGGTTAATCACCAAATCTCCCAATTTCATGTTGGTGTCTTGCTCGTCGGCTTCCTTAAACCTTCTTAACAGTGCCTTTACCTTACTTACCAAAACCTTGGGTTTTACAGGTTTCGTGATATAATCATCTGCTCCTGCCTCAAAACCAGCAACTTGAGAATAGTCCTCCCCTCTTGCCGTTAAAAAAGTAATCACGGTTTCAGAAAGATCGGGTACCGCCCTCAATTTTTCACAAGCTTCGATACCGTCCATTTCTGGCATCATTACATCCAAAATAATTAAATGGGGTTTGTGCTTTTTGGCTTGTGAAATGGCTTCCAAACCATTCTCTGCCGTGTAAATCTGGTAGCCTTCGCTAGAAAGATTATAGCCTATAATTTCTAAGATATCCGGTTCGTCATCGACCAATAAAATCTTAGTGTGTTTCTTCTTCATTTTTGGTAATTAGTAATTCAACGAGTTAAATATAACCCATTCTCATATGTCACTTCATGCTTAGACAGCTTATTAACGATTAAGTAACATTGTAGAAACAATTTATGAAAAAAATATGGAATGATATTATCCTACCGTAAAAGGTACTATACCCTAGTGATTTCCTAGGTATTATTATTATCTTTGCTGCACCTTAATCAAAATTATAACTAATGAAAAGAATTACTCTTTTGCTTGCACTTTTTTGTGTGAGTTTTACCTTCGCGCAAGTAGTGAAGATCAATGAAGTAGATGCCGATCAAACCTCTACAGACACCATGGAATATGTGGAGCTGTTATCCTCAAGCCCTAGTCAAAGTTTGGACGGTTATATTGTTGTTTTCTTCAATGGAAACGGAGACGCTAGCTACACCACTGTAGACCTAACTGGATTTACCACCGATGGTAACGGATTTTTAATTATCGGAAGTGATGCAGTTCCTGGAGTGGATATCGCTTTGGGGCCGGACAATACCATCCAAAATGGAGCCGATGCCATCGCAATCTACCAAGATAGTGCGGCCAACTTCCCTGATGGAACCTTGGTAACATCGACCAATTTGGTTGATGCCATCGTGTATGACACCAACGATGATGACGATACCGAATTGCTTGATGGATTGGGACTAAGTGTTCAGTACAATGAAGATGCCAATGGAAACAAAGACATCGAATCCATTCAAAGAGGTGATGGGGATACTTTCTGTGTAGGTGCACCTACCTTAAGAGCAGCCAATATAGATTGTGGAGCTGTTTGTTCTTTAAATGTTTTTGTTGTAGATGTTACTTGTGACGCTATCACTTCGGGTACCGACACCTACACCACTACTTTGAACTTCGAGGGTGGAGGAACAGAAACCTATACGATCATGACCACAGAAGGAACAATCTCTGGTGATGATCCTTCTTCTCAGGCTTCTGGAGAAATCATTATCTCTGGAGTTAACGAAGGCGTTGATTTCGACTATACCGTTACCAGTACCCTTTGTAACATCACCAATACCATTAACGCTCCAGAATGTGACCCTGGAACCGATGTTGCCGATATCGCAACCTTGAGAGGATCTGTAGAAGGTAACGTTTACACCCTAACTGGTGAGGCCATCCTTACTTTCCAACAGGATTTCAGAAACCAAAAATTCATTGAGGATGCAACCGGTGCAATCTTGATCGACGATACTTCTGGAAACATTACCACGGCCTACGATCTTGGAGACGGAATTTCCGGTCTAATCGGAACTTTGAGCTCTTTTAACGGAATGATGCAGTTTGTTCCCGTATCTGATCCAGGTGCTGCAACTTCTACTGGAAACCCCGTAACTTCTCAAGAAGTAAGCATTTCAGATTTATTGGCTAATCCAGAAAATTACGAATCTGAGTATGTAAATATTTCACCTGCAGTTACCATTGGAGGCAACCCAAACCCTTTCTGGGAAGTAGGAACTGTTTATTCATTGACCAACGGTGACGGAAGCTTCAATTTCAGAACTTCTTTCTTCGATGCTAACTACATTGGACAAGATATTCCAACTGGTGCAGTATTCATCGCAGGAATTATTACTGAAAGAGAAGACGATGGTGGTTACTACATCACGGCTCGTGATAACGACGATGCTTCTACAACTTTGGGAATTGGTGACAATGCCAACAATGCTTTCGTATTGTATCCTAATCCTGCACAAACGCAGATTCACATTGCATCACAACTAAGCGGTGAGAAAACAGTTGCTATTTTCGATATTTCTGGAAAGAAAGTAATCGATCAAACCATGAGCACCGACACCTTGGACATTTCCCAACTAACAAGCGGAATGTACATCGTGAAAATTTCACAGAACAATGTTGCTTCTACCAAAAAGCTTATCGTAAGATAGTTTAGCAGCACATACAGTTTATAAAAGCTTCTGTTTCGTACAGAAGCTTTTTTTATAGTTACATTTGTGTTGATCACCACCATTAACAATGCTCGAAGAAACCGTATTCGGAATCCAATCCCCAAAAATGTTCGAGGAAACCGCCTTTGAAGTGTTTCGATGGCAGTATGAGCATGTGCCCATCTATCGAAGGTTTTGTGATCTTTTAAAAACAGACCCCACACAGATCAACGCCATCGAAAAAATACCCTTTCTTCCCATTTCCTTTTTCAAGAGCCATACAATTATGGCTCGAGGAATGACCTCGGAAACGGTTTTTACGAGTAGTGGAACCACGGGACAAATACCGAGCACACATTGGGTAGCCAACACCCAATTATACCAAAGAAGCTTTCTGGAAGGATTTAAAATACGCTATGGCATACCGGAAGATTGGACCATCTTAGCACTACTGCCGTCTTATTTAGAACGGGAAGGATCTTCATTGATATATATGGTCGATACATTGGTGAATAAAAGCAAATTTTCCGAAAGCGGTTTCTATCTTTACGATCATGATAATTTAGCCGAAGCCCTATATTCTCTGGAGGAAAAAGGCCAGAAAACATTGCTCATTGGGGTTTCATTTGCCCTGCTTGATCTTCTCGAATCGCATAACTTTAAATTGAAACATACCTTGGTGATGGAAACCGGAGGCATGAAAGGTAGACGCAAGGAAATGGTACGTGAAGAACTGCATGAAATCCTGAAGAGAGGATTTGGGGTATCGCATATACACAGTGAATACGGAATGACCGAGTTGCTTTCGCAAGCATATTCGAAGGGGGAAGGCCTTTTCCATTGCCCTCCATGGATGGAAGTCCTAACTCGGGATCCAGAAGATGCTTTGTCTACCATTACGGGGAAAACAGGAGGCATTAACGTAATCGATCTGGCCAATCTATATTCCTGTTCCTTTATTGCTACCGAAGATTTGGGTAAGAAACACGCGGATGGAAGTTTCGAAATTTTAGGTAGATTTGATACAAGTGATATCCGCGGTTGTAACCTGATGGTTTCCTTATGAACAAAAGCAAACAAAAAAACAATGGGTGCCTATGGTTTGTCCTCTTTGGGGTAATTAGTTTGTTTGGTTGGATTTTCATGGAAGTCGTTATAAAACTCCCAAGAATACCCTCCGTTATTATTGCATTGGTTGGATCTGGCTTCCTATTGGTGCGATTGGTTGGAAGACCTTCTTTAAGAGGAACCCTAACGAGTCTTTTTGTGATAACACTTATTTTTTATGGCCTCAAATTCCTAGGGAGTCTCTTTCTAAATACCCTTCAAATAGATTTGGAGGAAACCAACTTTAAACGGGAAGAAGGGGTTAATTTAAGCACTATTGTTGAGAAGAACGATACGATTCCTGTTTATGCAAGCCATAGGATATGGCGAGATAATTACGGAAACGACTATTTCGGGGATTTTATGGTTCGTGAAAGGGATTTCAACAACCTTAAGGACCATGTAGGTCTATTCTCTTATAATGGAAAAGGGAATTTCTGGGGTAGTTTGTATGAGCATATTCAACAAAAGGACGGCCCGTATTTGGATTTGGTGATGCAAACATTTCAGCATATTCAGGCAGAACGAAAGCTGAATCAGATGGAGTTCGCCGAAATGGTGGTAAGCTGTATACAGGATATACCGTATTCCTTCATTTTTCAGGACGAATGCCTTGAGGCCCATGAATATGAATACGACATTCGAAGAATATTGGAGGATTGCCCCGAATGTTGCATGGGCAATGTTCCCTTTGGCATTCAAAATCCAGTGTCATTCCTTCAAAACCTAAAAGGGGACTGCGACACTAGAACCGTTATTATTTATTCGATCCTAAAACAATTCGATTACGACGTAGCCATATTGAACAGTTCCCATTACCGGCATTCCATTTTGGGAATCAACCTTCCTTCGGGCGGATTGAGCAAGGCCTACAGAGGAAAAAAATACGTGGTTTGGGAAACCACTGCAAAATATTACGAGGCGGGAACACTTCCGTCTAATTTCGATGATATCTCCTATTGGGATGTTGTCTTAACCAGCAAATAAAACAATCATGAACGAAAAACTTTTTACCCTGGCACTTTTCGAAATCATCCTAGCCATTTTGGTTTCGGTGGTGATTATCTATGTTTCTTACAGCATATTACACCGGCTCTTCTTTAAAAACGTAGACCTAAAAGGCGGCAATACTGCCTTTACCGTATTCACATCGGGTATTGTGCTATCCATAGGCTTAATACTGAGCGAAATTATCCCTTCCATTACCAACATGGTTCGTTTGTCGACCACGCAAACAGCTGCTGTGGATGTTGGAACCATCATTCAGTATGGAGGACTTTATCTACTTATCGGATTTCTGGCAGCCGTGATTATAAATGCTTCGGTATTTTTCCTCTTCTCTGTATTGACGCGCGGAATCAATGAATTCCAAGCCATCAAGGACAACAATATTTCCGTAGCCATTTTGGTGGTGGCGACCCTACTGAGCATCACCCTAATCGTGAAGGACAGTATCGCACTTTTAATAAGTTCTTTGATTCCTTATCCGGAGGTTTCAAATTTTTTGTAAGACGTTGTAAGGAATTATAAACAAGCTCGACTTAACCAATGTTATGAAAAAGGGATGTTAGGATCCTTCATAATTGGTTGGTTAGTTAGTTTGAAAACCCTTTGCCCTCGCAGAGGGTTTTCTTTTATTTAGGAGACCTTGATAATGAACTTTTTCTTTTTTCCCCGTTGAAGAATAATGTACTTCCCATTGATGAGGTCGCTTTCCGAAATCCTGTAGTCCTTATCTACCTTTGAAAAGTTAACGGAAACAGAATTCTCTTTTAAGGCTCTCATAGCTTCACTATTGGAGGCCAAAAATTTGGTTTTGGCAGACAAGGCACCTACCATATCCAATCCTTCCTTCAATTCATCTTTGGAAAGATCGGCTTGATCTACCCCGTCAAAAATGTCCAAGAAAGTATCCTCATCTATTTCCTTAATATCCTCAGAAGCCGTTTTACTGAACAGCACTTGTGAAGCTTTCAATGCGCGTTCAAAAGCTGCTTCTCCATGAACGATACCTGTAATTTCTTTTCCGAGACGCTTTTGAAGCATTTTTCGACCTTCATCCACTTCGTGCTCCGCAATCAAAGTATCGATGGTCTCTTTGTCCAAAAAGGTAAAAATCTTGATATATTTCTTCGCATCCTCGTCACTGGAATTCAGCCAATACTGATAGAATTTGTAGGGAGAAGTCCTTTTCGCATCCAGCCAAACATTGCCTCCTTCACTTTTACCAAATTTGCTTCCATCGCTTTTGGTAATCAACGGACAGGTTAAGGCATATCCTTTACCACCTCCAATACGACGAATCATTTCAGTTCCCGTGGTAATATTTCCCCATTGATCACTTCCTCCAAACTGAAGGGTACAATTTTCATTTTTGAAAAGATGCAGGAAATCATACCCCTGCACCAATTGGTAGGTAAACTCTGTAAACGACATCCCTTCAGATCCTTCCCCTGAAATTCGGTTCTTAACAGAATCTTTGGCCATCATATAATTAACAGTAATGTGCTTTCCAACGTCTCGAATGAAATCCAAAAAACTGAATTCCTTCATCCAGTCATAATTGTTCACCATTACGGCCTCATTCTCAGATCCCGAAGTAAAATCCAAGAACTGTGACAATTGCTGCCTTACACATTCCTGATTGTGCCTAAGTGTAGCTTCGTCCAATAAATTACGCTCTGCAGATTTCCCCGAAGGATCTCCAATCATTCCCGTAGCACCGCCTACCAAAGCGATGGGTTTATGACCACATCGTTGAAAGTGTGCCAATAACATAATGGGCACCAAATTTCCAATATGCAAGGAATCCGCAGTAGGATCGAACCCCACGTAAGCAGCTCTCATGGTTTCATTAAGATGGTCTTCGGTATCGGGCATGACGTCGTGAATCATTCCCCTCCAGGTAAGTTCTTCTACAAAGTTTTTAGGCATCTCATTGTAAATTTGCGCAAAGATAGTGGGATGCTCTTAAAGAGAAAAGGGTTAATTAAAAAAGCTATTGCTTGATGAATTGTTTCGTAAGCGATCCCTTATCCGAAGTTAAGGTCATAAAAAACAATCCTGTTTTTAGATTTGAAACATCAATCTCGCTCTCAATTCGATTTGAACGATACACCCTCCTTCCCAGCGGATCATGGATGGTCACGGAATTAATGGCAAAAGTGCCTTCCATATCAATCCCAATTATCCCTGTAGTCGGGTTCGGAAAGATTTGAATAGAAGAAGCATCCAGTGAAGTTACGCCTAATGCACAATCCACACTGTAAGATACAATATCATCGACATTCCAACTTACCTGATTCCCAGCATAGACTGGATCATCTACCTGCACGCAATTCAGATTGGGATTATCGGTGGCATTTAAAAGGGAAATGTCCATATTATTCCCATTCTTTATGTTCAGGTTTATCAAGTCGTTTTGAAAGCAAAAAAGTTTATCCAAATTGGCATTTGTCGAGAAATCCAATTCAGTAAACAGGTTGTCATGAAGGTCGACTACCCGCACCAAAGGATTTTGTGAAAAATCGACGGAGGTAAGCAGATTGTCTTCCAAAGAAACGACTTCCAAATTGGGGTTTTGAGTAAAATCCACACTTTCAATCCCGTTGGATTGGGCATCGATACTCACTAGATTTGTATTTTGAGAAAGGTCTATTTCGCTAATTTCATTGAATGGAAAATCCAAGCGCTCCAAACTCGGGTTGTTCGACACATCCAGTGTTGTTAATTCGTTAAAGTCACAACTTAATGTTCGTAAAAGTGGCAACTGTGAAACATCTAAATCTTCCAATACATTGAAAAAACAGGCCAACTCCTCAAGCTTCACATTTTGGGAAAGATCCATGGTGGTAAGGGAGTTCTGGCTGCAATTTAGGGCCTTTATATTGACAAAAGCTTCAATCCCTTCCAGCGATTGTATCCCCGCACCCCTTGGGAAGAAATACACTACCGCTTCTGCTTCACTTACCTGTATCTCACCGTCATCATTGGTGTCTACATCATCGTCTAAATCCCCATCACCATCGGTATCTACTACTAAAAAATTAACACAAATGTTCTTAAAGCTAGGGTCGGGTATATTGACAATTTGCGACCACCCAATGGAAGTCACCAATAAGCAGCATAGGGAGAGTAATCCTGTTCTCATTTCTCGATTTTTCTTGGTTTCATAGCTCCATAAAGATACGAATTCTAATTCACTAGTACAGTAACAGTCTATTTTCGAGTGAAATGACTTCATGGCATAATTTATGCGCGAATTGGACCATCAAAGACATCTAGTCATGAAGTTCATTAAAAAGGTCTTAAAGTTTCTTGGGTTCATTATCGCCATTCCAATAGTGTATACACTGGTTTCACTACTACTATCGGCTATCACTGTAAACGATGATACCCCACAAGACCACCCCGAAAACAAACAAGCCATTTATTTAAGTACCAACGGTGTACATTTGGATATTATCCTTCCTCTAGAACTTATGGATGAATCACTGCTCCAAGACTTGGTTATTGAGAACCAAGAAAAATATCTAGCCTTTGGTTGGGGCGATGAAGGGTTTTATCTCAACACTCCCACTTGGGGCGATCTCACCTTTAAAACAGCTTTTAAAGCTATGTTTTTAAAGAGCACCACGCTAATGCATGTTACACGACATTCACAAAAAAGAGCTTCTTGGACATCAATAACCATTAGTAATGAAGAATTGAACAAGTTGAATGCATTCATTCTACAATCATTCTATCTGGATTCTGAAGGAAGAAAGGTAGAATTACCGAATACGGGTTACCACAATTACGATCATTTCTACAAGGCCCTAGGAAGCTATTCATCCATTAAAACTTGTAACTCATGGGCGAATTCCGGATTTAAGAAGAGTGGTTTGAAAGCCGCCTTTTGGACCCCTTTCGATTTTGGATTGCTGAATAAACACGAGTAAACCATAAGTTCTCAAATAGAAAACTTACTTTAGTCCCATGATTCTAGTAACGGGAGGTACTGGTATGGTAGGAGCTCACTTGCTGCTCCGATTAACCCAAGAGGGACAAAGGGTTCGCGCTACGCATAGAAAGAACAGCAACCTGAGTCGGGTCCAAGAAATCTTTGGGTATTTTACCCAAGATGCCACTTCGTTGTTTCATTCCATAGAATGGGTGGAAGCAGACGTTACAGATCTTCCGGCACTGGAAAAGGCATTCCAAGGAATTGATCATGTATACCATTGTGCTGCTTTTATCAGTTTTAAGTCGAAGGACTATCAAAAATTAAAATCCATCAACATTCACGGCACGGCGCACATCGTAAACCTTTGCCTTAATCGCGGGGTGAAGTACCTGTGTCATGTGAGCTCGATAGCCACGCTGGGTTCTCCTTTAGATGGTGAAACGGTAACGGAAGAAAGCCATTGGAATCCGGAGGAGGACAATAATGTGTATGCCATCTCCAAATACGGCGCAGAAATGCACGTGTGGAGGGGAATTCAGGAAGGTCTCAAAGCGGTTATCGTAAACCCAGGAGTGATTTTGGGAGAGGGGAACTGGAATTCGGGAAGCGGTCGTATTTTCAAAAAGGCCTCAAAAGGAATGAAATTCTACACCTCTGGAGGAACAGGTTTTGTGGATGTTACCGACGTGGTCGATTGCATGGTGGCGCTTGCTAAAAAGGAAATAAGCAATCAACGGTATGTTTTGGTAGGTCACAATGCCACTTATGAGCAACTATTGAAACTACTTGCCGAAAGTTTTTCTTTACCGGCCCCAAAAATATTCATGAGCAAGAGTAAATTGAAATGGCTGAGCCGTCTGGACAGCATCCTAAGCCTTCTTCCAGGAAGAAACAGACGCCTTAGCAAAGACGCTGTGGATTCATTATCCAGTGTTACCGAGTTCAGTTCGGCAAAAATATCGGAGGAGATAGGATGTTCTTTTGTGCATTTGGAAGAATCCATCGCACGGGTTGCAAAGAATTATTCTTCTTCGTCCTGAACGGGTTCGGACAATTCCCCTTCATTTTCCTTTTTCATTGCGCGCACCCGTATGCTATCCTGTCTACGAATACTATCTTTTTTGCGCATCGACTCTTTCTTTTCGATTTCATAAAGACTATCCACAATGGCTTTTCGTGCCACCAATCGCTCTTCCACTTGCGTAAGTATATCCGCATACAAATCGAGATCGGTAGTATAAAAGGCATTGCTACGGACAAATTGAAGACTATCGATATCGAATTTTCGATACAGCACCGAATCCAAATAGACGCCCCGAGTGCGCAGCATCCGGTTATTGATACTCTTTGCGGCATTTCCCAAGTAGGCTTCGGCTAGGATTTCCACCATTTTGTCTTGGGGAATGAGGTTCTCTGGAGGCTCAGGTTTCTTCACATCCTGGCATCCCACAAAGACCAACAATACTATGGCGACCCCAATCTTCTTCATTATCTGTTGAAAGTGATACGCTCCCCTTTACTGCGATTTGGGAATTTTCCGTTCTCGAAAGCAATGACCCCATTAACAAGGGTATACATGACTCTTGAAGTAAATGTGGTTCCTTCGAATGGAGACCATCCACATTTGTAGGCAATATTATCTTTGGAAACACGCCAAGGAGCATTGGGATCTATCAACACCAAGTCTGCCTTGTAACCCTCTCGAATGTACCCACGATCTTTTATCTGGAAAAGGATGGCTGGATTGTGGGCCGTCTTCTCCACAATTTTTTCTACCGAAATCCTTCCTTTGTGGTGCATTTCGAAGAGCGCTTCCAATGCATGTTGCACCAAAGGCCCTCCCGAAGGTGCTTTGGTATACACATTGTCTTTCTCCTCCAAGGTATGCGGTGCATGATCTGTTGCGATCACATCGATTCGATCATCCAATAAAGCTTCCCAAAGGCCGTCTTTGTCTTTTTGGGTTTTCACTGCTGGATTCCATTTGATTTTCGTTCCCTTTTCGGCATAATCTTCATTGGTAAACCAAAGGTGATGAATGCATACCTCTGCCGTTATCTTTTTTTCTGAAAGTGGTTTTTTATTGCTGAATAAATGCGTCTCCTTTTCAGTGGAGAGGTGGAATACATGCAGACGAGCACCGGTTTTCTTTGCCAATTCAATAGCATTGGAAGAGGATATATAACATGCCTCCTCACTGCGAATCACAGGATGATATGCAATTGGAATATCATCACCGTATTCGCCCTTAAACTTTTCCAGATTGTTCTTAATGGTAGTCTCATCCTCACAATGGGCAGAAATGAGCAAGTTGGTCTTGCTGAAAATATTTTCCAACACCTTTGGGTCATCCACTAACATATTCCCGGTAGAAGATCCCAAAAACAGTTTCAGTCCCGCTACTTTGGTTTCATCCACCTTAAGGATTTCCCCTAGGTTATCATTGGTTCCACCAAACATAAAGGAATAATTGGCCCAGGAAGTTTCAGCAGCCCTTGCAAACTTATCCTCCAACAACTCGATGGTGGTCGCTTGCGGAACGGTATTGGGCATTTCTATAAAAGTGGTTATCCCACCCGCCACAGCAGCCCGGGACTCTGTTTCTATGGTTGCTTTGTGTGTTAATCCTGGTTCCCTAAAATGCACTTGGTCATCGATCATCCCTGGAATGAGATAGGACCCATCGGCTTCTATAATTTTGGTATCCGCAGATTTTGCACTTATACTTTCCCCAACTTCAGCGATTCGATCGCCTACTACAAGCACATCGCCGGTAAAAATCTTGCCTTCGTTGACGATTTGTGCATTTTTTATTAGAATCGTGTTCGTCATATGTCCTTTCTTTTGAAAAGGCTTTTCCATTTCATGGAAATTACCCCAAATATGGCTTCACTAATTATACCTGAACTCATTTTACTTTCGCCCTTTGTTCTATCGGTGAATATCACAGGGACTTCAACAATTTTAAACTTCTTTAAATAGGCCTTGAATTTCATTTCTATCTGAAAAGCATAGCCTACAAAACGGATATTGCTCAAATCGATCTGTTCCAGAACCCTTCGCCTGTAACAGATAAATCCTGCCGTGGTATCATGGATGGGCATTCCAGTAACAAATCTAACGTATTTAGAAGCACCCCATGAAAGCAATACCCTACTCATTGGCCAATTCACCACATTTACCCCTTTTACATAACGCGAACCAATGGCCAAATCAGCACCCTGTTTCTCACAGGCATTGTAGAGTCGGAGCAAATCATTTGGATTGTGTGAGAAATCGGCGTCCATTTCAAAAATGTATTCGTAATCACGGGCAAGTGCCCAACGAAATCCGTGAATGTATGCCGTTCCCAAGCCCAATTTCCCTTTGCGTTCCTCCAAAAAGAGGGAATCGGGGAAGACTTCCTGCAACTCTTTAACCTTAAGGCCTGTTAAATCTGGCGAACTGTCATCTACCACCAACACATGAAATGTTCTTCGCAACGAAAATACGTTGCGCAACAACTTCTCAATATTATCGATTTCATTATAGGTGGGGATGACCACTAAGGCCTCTGCCATAAGATCAATTTTAAGGCAAAAGTACCTCTTTTTTAAAAATAGAGCCCCATAATGTGAAGTCTTGGGAAAAATTTATAACAAGCCTAATGGAGCGGAGAACTCCGCAATTTTCGGTAATTTTGTTTCCCCATTAATGAAGCTTGGACTACACGATACGAACCATAGAACATTTAGACTGGATCACCTACATCATAATAGGTGTCTTTGGATTGGTTGCCATAACCCGATGGTTATACCCCAGAAGGTTCTTTGAGTTAATGATGCTCCCTATTACGGACAAGTATTTTGCACTGCAGGGCAAGGGGTATGAAATAAAACATCCCTTCAATGCATTTCTCTTTACGGTCCAGGTACTTTCTTTTTCACTATTCGCCTATCTCATCATTCTGAGAAAAAACCCCCAAACCCCAGAGGTGAATCCTTGGTTGTACCTTCAACTGCTCACAGGGATTACCGTATTCCTCCTTGGCAAGTATGTGATCGAAAAAATGATAGCCCACATCTTCAATATAGAAGATTTGGTGAATAGTTATTTGTATGAAAAACTGAGTTATTCAAGTTTAATCTCATTTCTGGCTTTCATTTTTAGTGTTTTGTTTTTTTACACAATCCCAAAAAGCCCACTGATTATATGGGTTTTCGGGGGATGCCTTCTGGTATTGTTCGTTATCTCCTTAATTTCCAGTTACAAAAGAAATGCAAATCTAATTTTAAGATATTTCTTCTATTTTATTTTGTATCTTTGCGCACTTGAAATAGCGCCCTTTATTATCCTGTATAAAATACTTGATTGAAGAGGGATACTAACAAATGTAGTTGCTTATGAAAGTGAAGACTATTTTGGTTTCTCAACCGGAACCTAAAATTGAGAATTCTCCTTATTTCGATCTTATCGAAAGACAAAAAGTGAAGATCGATTTTAGACCTTTTATACATGTAGAAGGTGTTTCCAGTAAAGAGGTACGTACCCAAAAAGTTGATCTTAGCCAGTATACGGCAATTATCCTAACCAGTAGAAATTCTGTGGATCATTTCTTCCGGATAGCGGAAGACCTTCGTTTTAAGGTTCCAGATACCATGAAATATTTCTGCCAGAGTGAAGCCGTGGCTTACTACCTTCAGAAATACGTGGTTTATAGGAAACGTAAGATTTATGTTGGAAAGCGAACTTTTGCTGAACTTTCCCCACTGATTAAAAAGTATAAGACTGAGACTTTTCTTCTACCCTCATCAGATAAATTGAAACCTACGGTTCCTGCCATTCTAAACGATTTGAGTGTAGATTGGAAACAAGCTACTTTTTACAAAACCGTAGTTAGCGACCTTAGTGATCTCCGAAATGTTTACTACGACATTTTGGTATTCTTTAGTCCTAGCGGGATTCAGTCCCTATTCGAAAACTTCCCAGATTTCGAGCAAAACAATACACGCATTGCCGTTTTTGGAAATACAACGGTAAAAGCCGCCACTGAAAAAGGACTTAGGGTAGATATCCAAGCACCAACACCAGAGACACCTTCCATGACCATGGCATTGGAGAAGTACATCAAAGAAGTTAACGGAAAGAAATAAAACAAGGCTTACGCGTCTTGCTTAGATATAAAAAGCCCCGTATCGATGATACGGGGCTTTTTCAGTTTTAAGTTGGTTGTTATCGCAAAGGTCCCCCAGCCAAAATTTCATCATTGGCATAGGATTCGAATTTTTTGAAATTCTCTCGAAAAGAATTGGACAATTTAAAAGCCGTTTCATAGTAAGCATCATCATTGTTCCAAGTCTTTCTAGGACTCAACACTTCGGTTGGAACATTGGGGCAAACTCTTGGTTGCTGCACTCCAAATACCGAGTGAATATGATAATTATCCTTATTGGCTTCTTCTAAAGAGCCATCCATGGCGGCAGTAATCATGGCACGGGTATATTTTAGTTTCATACGACTACCAATACCGTATGGACCTCCAGTCCATCCCGTATTCACCAGCCAAACATTCACACCCGCTTCCTGCATTTTTGCACTCAGCATCTCAGCATATTTTGTAGGGTGCAACGGCATAAACGGAGCACCGAAACAAGCAGAAAAACTGGGTACAGGCTCTGTAATACCAGCTTCTGTACCAGCCACCTTCGCAGTATAACCACTAATAAAGTGATACGCTGCCTGCCCAGGGGTTAATTTGGAAATAGGAGGCAATACCCCAAAAGCGTCGGCAGTAAGGAAAAATATATTCTTTGGGTTGTAACCTATAGAAGGCACCTGAATATTGTCGATATGATAAATCGGGTAACTTACCCTTGTATTCTGGGTGATGGAAATATCACTGAAATCCACAACACCATTCTCGTCCATGATTACATTCTCCAAAATGGCTCCCGGTTTTATGGCGCGATAAATGTCGGGTTCACTTTCTTCAGAAAGATTGATGGCCTTCGCATAACACCCTCCTTCAAAATTGAATACACTATTCTCGGCCGTCCAACCATGTTCGTCATCTCCAATGAGCTTGCGATCGGGATCTGCCGAAAGCGTCGTTTTTCCAGTGCCTGAAAGTCCGAAGAAAATAGAAGTATCTCCCCCATCACCAACATTGGCAGAGCAATGCATAGGCAACGTATTTTTGAAAACCGGAAGGATAAAATTGAGGGCAGAAAAGATTCCTTTTTTAATTTCTCCTGTATACCCTGTACCTCCGATGATGGCAATCTTTTTGGTAAAATTAAGGATGGCAAAATTGTGCTGTCGCGTACCGTCCCTTTCTGGATCTGCCATAAATCCAGGGGCATTTATAATCACCCATTCTGGATCAAACCCTTTTAATTCCTCTTCAGTAGGACGCAGGAACATATTATATGCAAACATATTGCTCCAAGGGTATTCATTGATCACCCGAATATTGAGCTGATAATTTACATCGGCACAGGCGTAACAGTCCCTTGCATATACCTCTTTCCCATTTAAATATTCCGTCACTAGATCGTACAGAGCATCGAACTTTTCAGGATCGAACGGAATGTTGATATCACCCCACCATATTCTATCTTGGGTGATGTCATCTTTTACGATAAAACGATCTTGCGGCGATCTTCCGGTAAACTCTCCGGTATTAATAGCGATAGCTCCAGAACTGGCTTCTTTTCCTTGTCCTTTTTGTAATGTTTCGGCGTGAAGTTGTTCGGAGGTGAGCTGATAATTGACCTTGGAAGGGTTGATTCCGTAAGATTCTAGCGAAATCGTTTTCGTAGTTTGGCTGTTATCCACCATACTTTTGTTTTTGTTGTGTTGGCAAAAGTAAAAAAACTAATAGAGATAGCCCTGAAATTTATTCAGAATTCTTACGATTTTAACGTACGGAAATCATAGGCAAGACGCAACCAACCCGCTATAAATGCAATCCCCCCCAATGGCGTTATGGGACCTAATATATTGGCTGGGATCGACACCACTTCCTTTAATGCCAATAGATAAATGGACCCCGAAAAAAGCAAGATTCCCAACAAAAACAGGCGAAACACCCATTTTTTGCCGGTATCCGAAATATATGGCACCAAACCCAAAATGAACAATGCAATTACATGGTACATCTGGTAACGAACCCCTGTTTCAAAACTGGCAACCGATTGGGCATCTGCCACTTGCTTGAGCCCATGGGCACCAAAAGCCCCAATGGCAATGGTTAGGGCTCCCAATAAGGAAGCGATTGTGAGAATTTTTTTATCGAATTTATTCATAGGTATTGCGCTATTTAGTACATTCGCCTCGACCAGACAAAGACGTACAAATTTACGAAATAACTACGATGCGAAACATTCTTATCATCGGTGCTGGGCGTTCTGCCACAAGTCTTATTAAATACTTATTGGATAAATCCGAATCGGAAAATCTCCACATTACTATCGGGGATCTTTCTGAAGAAAACGCCAAAAAATTTACGCAAGGCCATGCGAATGCAAAAGGTATTTACCTCGATGTATTCGATGAAATCGCCAGAAAGGAAGCCATTCAAAATGCAGACTTGGTGATCTCAATGTTGCCTGCCCGGTTTCATATTGAAGCGGCAAAAGATTGTATCACCTATGGAAAGCATTTGGTAACCGCATCGTATGTGAGCAAGGAAATGCAAGCGTTGGACGAGGACGCCAAGGCCAAAGGTCTGGTTTTCATGAACGAGATTGGGGTCGATCCTGGGATCGACCATATGAGTGCCATGCAAGTGATCGACCGTATTCGCGAAGGTGGTGGAAAATTATTGTTGTTCGAATCTTTTACGGGAGGGCTCATTGCCCCAGAAAGCGACGACAACTTGTGGCATTATAAGTTTACATGGAACCCTAGAAATGTAGTGGTTGCCGGACAAGGAGGCGCTGCAGAATTCATACAGGAAGGCACCTATAAATACATACCCTATCACAAACTTTTTAGACGTACAGAGTTTTTGGATATTGAAGGCCACGGCCGTTTCGAAGCCTATGCAAATCGAAACTCCTTAAAGTACCGAAGTGTCTATGGTTTGGACGATATATTAACCCTTTACCGCGGGACCATGCGACGTGTAGGGTTTAGTAAGGCATGGAATATGTTCGTGCAACTGGGCATGACAGACGATGGGTACACCATTCCCAATTCGGAAGATTTGACCTACCGCGAGTTCATCAATTTGTTCCTCCCCTACCATCCTACCGATTCGGTTGAATTGAAAACACGGTACGCCTTAAAAATAGATCAGGATGATCTTATGTGGTACAAGCTCTTGGAATTAGATCTTTTCAATGCCGAAAAGAAAATCGGCATTAAGGAAGCCACTCCCGCACAGGCCCTTCAGAAAATATTAATGGACAAATGGACTCTGAAGGAAGACGACAAGGACATGATCGTTATGTATCACAAATTCGGTTACGAACTCAACGGAAAGAAAAAGCAGATCGATAGCAATATGGTGCTTATCGGGGAAGACCAAACCTATACGGCTATGGCTAAAACGGTGGGGCTTCCTGTTGCTATGGCTGCCTTACGAATCCTCAATAAGGAAATTACCACTCCTGGGGTTCAGATTCCTATTTCTAAAGAAGTGTACGAGCCTATTTTGAAAGAACTTGAGGAATATGGCATCACCTTTAAAGAACATTTCGCCGACTATCTGGGCTACAATCCCGAGGGTGTAGCCGGTTGAAGAGCTGCCCAAGAGGCCCTAGTTATGTAGTAGCTCGCAAATGCTCCTCACCCCATAACCGCATACGATCGATTATGGGGTATAAGGACTTTCCCTTTTCGGTTACAAAGTATTCGACCCGAGGTGGTATTTCGGGATAAATAATGCGTTCCAAAATACCATCACTTTCCAATTCCCGCAGCTGTTTGGTCAACATCTGTTTACTGATCCCTTCTATCCCTCTTTGAAGAATTCCGAAGCGATTGGCACCTTTCGATATGAGAAATAAAATAATGGGCTTCCACTTCCCCCCAATCATGCCCATACAATAGGTAACGGGGCATGGATCTAAAGTGTCCGGATTTTTTTCAATAAAATTTTTATTCATATATAACTGATTATCAATATTAGTATGAATTTTAATACTATATAAAATAAATATGACTACTTGTCTAAATAAGACAAATGTAAAATATTTGTACTCGAAATCAAAAAACAAAAACACATGGAATTGAAAAAAATCATTATCGGGGTATTGGTATTGGCTGTTTCCCTAGTAAGCTTTCGGGTATACAGTCAGTCGAGAAAATCGACCGAAGAAAAAGTACGCCGCATAACCGAAAAAATGGCAAAGAAACTTCAATTGACCGATACCCAAAAAGACAAGGTCTACGACATCAATCTTGAACGTGCACGAGGGCATCAAAAAGCCTATGAGGCTGGAAGGAAACGTGAAGTAATTATCGCTGCTGTTCAGCAATGGGAAAAAGATTTAAGTGAAGTACTGAACGAAACCCAATTGCGAAAATTGAAAATCAAAACATCGAAACATCAAGCTAAAAATATGGAAAACCCAAAAACCCTTTCAGAAATAAAAGCCTTCGCCCAGGGAGCATGGCAAAGCATTAGTATGGAATTGCGGCCTACAGAGGATCGTGCAGGCACCGGTAAAGTAGAACCCACTTTTTTGAAGAGACACTTTACCTATTTGCCCAATGACAAATTCATCGGAGTTATTACTTTATTTGGGGATAATTACGGAACCCTTCCGTTGATGGAATTCGAATTCAAAGGAAATCTAATCTGGCATGAAGAACATCCCATAGCCGATGGTGCGTGGAAAGTGGATTATATTTTGGATGAAGGGTTTGGGGTAACCCCATTAAACCCGGGAGCAGCTGCTATGCTGAACCAAGGATTGCCAGTGGGAATGACATCATTCGAATCGGGGATACAAAAAGATATTCTTGGCAAAGCATTCCCTATGTTTCATATCGCAGAAGGGCAAGTAGTGGGCGACTATGACCTCATCTATTTCAAGCACGGTCTTTTATTCATGGGAGCTAAACATGTAGATGGAACTCCGTTCGATAAAATTGAAAACCGACCCCATCAATTGCAAATCCCATTGGAACGGGTGAAATAATCAAAAAAGGGGCACGAATACGTGCCCCTTTTTCAATTCTATCAGTATTTCTATCTCCTGTTCATGAAGATCATAATAAAGTAGAGCAAAGTAGCTAAAGAACCTAAGGCGGCCACTACATAGGTGCGTGCAGCCCATTTTAAAGCATCTTTAGATCCCGCATATTCCTCTTGCGTTACCATATTCTCTTTCTGCAACCAAGCCAAGGCGCGTTTACTGGCATCGAATTCTACAGGCAAAGTGATAAACGCAAAGGCCGTTGTGGCAGCAAATAATAATATTCCTACCAAGAAAATATTGGTACCGAAAACACTTCCGGTAGCGGAGAGTACAATTCCCGCCATAATTACAATATTCGACAACCTACTGGCAATCCCTACCACGGGAACGATCTTGCTTCGCATCTGCAACCAGCTATAGGCAGTAGCATGTTGCACCGCGTGTCCCACTTCATGGGCAGCAACGGCTGCGGCA
>JAHQVM010000112.1 GCA_019634365.1 Flavobacteriaceae bacterium
AATAGGTCCTGTACATGAAAAGGAAACTATGGCGAGTGCCAATGCCATGAAGAAAATACCAATAATTCCCCCTCTATTGGCTTGACTATCTACTTTATTGGCCCAAGATTGCGGTAATGTAATTTCGAAGGCTCCTAAAAAAGAAATGGCAAAAACCACTAAGAGTGCAAAGAATACCAAATTGAACCACACTGCAGTTGATAATTCGTTAAGCGAATCTGAACCAAAAATAGCAGTTACCAAACTTCCCAAAACAACATAGATGACGACAATGGAAATACCATATATAATAGCATTCCGAATTCCGACAACTTTATTTTTACTTTGTTTTGTGAAGAAACTAACCGTAAGCGGAATCATAGGGAAAACACATGGAGTCAAAAGTGCCGCAAAACCAGAGAAAAATGCCAATAGGAATATGCCCCATAAGCTCCGACTATTATCGTTACCGGAAGTATCTTCATTAACTTCGGTGGTTTCCGAATTATCCGAAGTAAGAGAGGAAGCGCTAATCAATTGAATTTCAAACTCTTCACTATCGAAAATACATTTTTCATCATCGCAGGTCTGATATTCCAATAGGACATTGACGATTTTCAAAGCTGAATTAGTCCTTCTAATTCGTTGCTTAAAAACGGCCTCTTCAAAGAAAAAGGCCATTTCCATTTCAAAAATCTTATCGAATTTAACAACAGGAGTTCCCTCTTCTGTTTCTCCAATGAGGTCGTAACCTTCAGAAATATTTTCAAAGGTAAATGTAGTAGGAATAGGGCCTCCTTCATCAATGTTTTGAGAATATATTGACCAACCTGGATCAATAGTAGCTTTAAAAATCAACTCAAAATTGTCATCCCCTAAGTCATTTACAGATGTCTCCCACTCTACAGGTTCTATGATTTGAGAAAAACTATTGGTTAAAACAAAAAATGAGATTAAAAAAGAGAAGAAATACTTCATATGTGAGTATTTGGGGTATAATCGATTCGTACTATTTTCTTTGTTTGCCGGGTCACTTTAAACCGATCGTCCATACGGTAACCCACTACCCAAACGATCTGATCTCCACTGCAAAGGAGCCAACAATTTTCCTTGGCCACCAAAGATAACTTTTCATCCTTAAAAAACTTACTCAATTTCTTTTTTCCTTTCATGCCAAAAGGATAAAAACTATCCCCTTCCTCCCACTTCCTTAGGGATAATGGAAAGCGAAGGGTTTCGTCATCCAGAAAGACGGTATATCCATTGGTTATTTCGAACCTATCCGCCTCACTGAAAGAGAGAATAATAGGAGTTTCCATTTGGGTCGTGCTGGATGGGATTTCATAACGTTCTCCTTCGGCCTTTACATCTAAGACAGTTAACAACAACGCATCCCTATTTTTAAGAATTCTGTGACTGTTCGAAACCACTTGTTTCCCCGTTTGTGCATGCAGCAATTCCTTTAGTGCATTAAAGTCTGAAAAACCATACGGGCTCAACAATTCATACAACAGCGCCTCGGTATTGGGAAGATCCATCAATTTCTGGATATCAACAACCAACCCTTCTTCTGTTTTGGCAACGACTAGCTTCTCCACTAATTGAATGTAATCATCTATTAAACCCCGGTTCTGCCTCAAAAATCTTTGGGAACTTCGGAATCCTTTTTGGGCCTTTTCACCCAACTCTTTGTATGCAGGTATCAGGGATTTTCGGATTAGGTTACGAAGGTATTTGGTATCCTCATTACTACTATCCTCTCTCCAATAAAGCCCCTGTTGTTTGGCATACGTTAAAATATCATCCCGGGTAAAATTCAACATGGGACGAATGATGGAATCATTTTTTCTGGGAATTCCATCCAACCCTCTAATTCCCGTACCTCGAGAAAGGTTGACAAAAAACGTTTCCATATCGTCATCGGCATGGTGGGCCGTGGCCAAAAAGTCGTATCCCTTTTCTTTTAACAAGGATGCAAACCATTGATACCGCAATTCACGGGCGGCCATTTGTATGGAAAGTTTGTTGTTCTTGGCATAATGCGAAGTGTCGAATTGCTTTAAAAAAAACGGAATTCCCATTTCCATGGCCAGTTTCTTCACAAACTGTTCGTCCTCATTACTTTCTTCCCCTCTCAATCCAAAATTGCAATGGGCTACAGCGATATCAAACTTTAATGCATGAAGTAACTCTAAAAGTACCCTACTGTCCAAGCCCCCACTAAAAGCAACGATTATCTTTTTCCCCATGAGATTGGGAAAATCATGTGCGATATGTTTTTCAAAAGTGGTTAACATGGTCTAAGTTGCATTCAAAAATACATAAAGAAGGCATAGGGATTTCCAAAGAATTCGTTAACCTTCCAATACCTTGCGCATTGCTTTGGCTTTTAAAAGGCATTCTTCGTATTCATTTTCAGGAAGGGATTTGGCGGTTATGGCCCCTCCAACCGAAAAACTAACGTATTTCTTTTCCTGATTGTACAAAATACTTCTAATCACCACATTGAAATCAAAATCCCCTTGGGGTGACAGATATCCAATGGCACCACTGTACAGCCCGCGTTTGGCATCTTCAAGGTTTTCAATAATCTTCATGGCCGAAATTTTTGGAGCACCGGTCATGCTTCCCATAGGAAACGTACTTCGAATGAGGGCAATGGAGGAAAAATCATCCGGCACTTGGCAGGTAATGGTAGAAATCATCTGGTGCACCTGTTCAAACGTATAGATCTTACAAAGCTCTTCCACTCGCACCGACCCTTTTACCGCTACTCTGGAAAGATCATTGCGCACTAGATCGGTAATCATGATGTTTTCGCTGCGTTCTTTAGGGTCATTTTCCAATCTTAACGCCATTTTGCGGTCTTCCTCAGGATCTTCCAAACGTTTTGCAGTGCCTTTAATGGGTTGTGAAACGACCTGATTCCCTTCCCGTTTTAGGTACCTTTCGGGAGAGGCAGAGAGCGCATACAAATGATTTAGTTTTAAAAATGTGGCAAAGGGTGGGGTTGAAATGGCATTGAGATGGTGAAATGCCTGTAGGGGATCTATTTCAGTATGTTCAGCAAAAAACTCCTGACAGAAATTAGCCTCATAAATATCCCCGCGACTAATGTGCCGCTTCATTTCGTTTACTTTGGAGAAATAACTGTCCTTGGAAGTCCTTAATAGAATTTTAATCGGTTCTTCTGAATGTGACCCGTCAAAGACAATTTCCTGGCGGGTAATAGCATTCCAATCACCCTCCATATCCTTCTCCAATCCCGACAAATAATGCAATTTTACTTCCGTATCGGAGAATACAAACACCCTTTTTGGTTGAAAAAAACAGAGATCCGGAAAACGAAGACCATCGAAGTTATGGGACTCTAAATCCTCTATATCATTCTTTATGTCATAAGAAAGGTAACCGAATATCCAGTCTTCAATTTCCTGGTAATAGCACTCTAAAGCATCTATAGCACCTTTGGCACTCATTTCGATTTTGGAGTAAGCATCTACGGCTAAAATCGCTTTATAGGTACTATGCTCCTGATCGTGATTATTGGAATCCAGCCAAACCACTTCTTCAAATTGCTGGGACCAACTAAGTAATTTTTCTTTAAGGGAGTGGGTTAAAGAACAGGAATATTTCTTTACGACTCTCTTCACTACAGATTTTCTAAAAAAGTATGAACGGATTTGGAAAGAGTTTCGGAAAGTTCCTTATTGGTAATCTTTTGCTCCTCTACTGAAAAATTTTCATAAAACTTAGGGAAGGTAACGGAAGATACCACCTCTGCACCTGTTCTGGGTAGTGCGCCCGTTAAATACTCATTGGCAGAAAGTCCTCCTCTTCCGCCTGGAGAAGCACTTACAACCATCGCCTTCTTGCCCGCTCCATAGTTTCGGTCCATACGGGAAAGCCAATCTGTTACGTTCTTGAAAAATGCAGAAAGACCTGAATTGTGTTCATTGACGGAGATCAGCAACCCATCTGCTTCTTTGATCTTTTCCAATAGATCGCCCAATCGAGAAGGGAATCCCTCATTTTTTTCCAGATCTTCGCTGTACATAGGCAGCGGATAATCGGTCAATTTTATAACGGAAACTTCGTGGTTTTTTATGGCGGTAGCTAGATGCGTTACCAACTTATGATTGATGGAAGTACTGCTGTTACTTCCAGCAAAGGCAAGAATTTTTTTCATGGTATAAAGATATTGAAAAACCAAAAGAACCACCCAAGCATATGAGTGGTTCCTTGTGAACAATAAGTTATTAAAAAGTCTATTGTTTAATAAGCTTTTGCACTTGCTTAGAAAAACCGTTTGTAATTTCCACAAAGTAAATTCCTGATTGCAATGCAGACACGTCCAAAAGGGTTTCGCTACCGGATTGATGTACCAATTTACCTTCTAGATTGTATATATGAACTTTTTCGAAACTGGCTTCCGTGGTGATTCGAACTTCTCTTTGCGCCGGATTTGGAGTTAGGGAAAATGTCGGATTTGAAACATCCTCCAATCCAAAGATAAGATCACTAAACAAAATGTTGTCAATCCAATACTCACTTTCGATCGATGGTACTTCAAATCTCATGCCTCCTAAGGATTCAGGATAATCTCCATTATTATTGGTAAAATCAGTACCCATAGGAATTACATCAACTCCATCAATACTAAAACCCCAAACTGAAGACTCTATTCCAATTGATATATCCCAATCGAAATCTACTCGAAACCATTGATCATGAGGAAAGCTAAACGATACTTCCCCAAGCGCGGAATCCATAACTTTACCTTGCCCTGGATTTGTACCTCCTTCATTGAATAGTATATCCCCTACAATAGAACCATCTTCAATTAGTGGTATTTTACCTTGTAAGGAGAATGCAGCTTCCTTCCCTGAAGGAATATACATGTAAAAATTGCTGTAATGTAAACCGAAAATCTGATTTCCAAAATTCAATACAGATGTGGAGCTACCATCTGGATACATATATCCCGAAGAACTAAACACATCTTGTGTATATGTGTCATCGACAGCGATTGGGCCATAATCCCACCATTCACCTGTAGCCAATGGCGTATCGTAATCCATTTGCTCCCAATACCCATCCACTGTTGGACTGGGTGTTTCATTGGTATACTCAATATAATCTATAAACAACTCACTATTATTGGAAAGGGAAAAGAAGTTCACACCACCCAAACTCGTAGCAACAGTGCCATTGGAATCTGTAAAAGGCGTTCCAGCTGGTAGTACCTCAGTCTCATTAACCATAAATTCCCATGTGGCGTTGGCCATACCTCCCGTAAGGTCGAAATGCATCTCTACATCGAACCATTCGTCGTGCGGAAAGTTAAAAGGTATAGCACCCAGTGCAGAGTTGTCGATAAGCCCTATCCCATCATTGGTCCCGTTGGCGTCTTGATTAAAAAATATGTTGCCCACAATCCATTCACCGCCTCCCACGGGGACTTGCCCTTGCAAATTGAAATAGGCTTCACGGTTAGAGGGAACGTACATACAAAATTTAAGGCCCCACTCACCAGAGGTCTTGTTTCCCAAATCCAAAACAGGATCTATTACATCCCCAGCACCGGGATCACTCGGGCGAAGATAGCCCCCATAAGGCGGAATGCAACCACTGTTTCCAACGGTAATGCATTCACCCGTCCAAGATCCCCACCATGGCGGGCATTCCCCTAATTCAATCCAATTAAAGTCGTCTGTAAATTGTGCCTTTGCACCCAAGGTAGCGAGGCATACAAAAAGTGCCGTCGCCCAAAAATACTTTTTCCCCATAGAATTCATTTTTAGTCGGTTACTAGATAAAGCATCAGATATAAATCTGACACAAACAATGATTATTCACCAAAAAACTGATTTAGGAAAAGAATGAATTATTTCAACATTTAGAATATTCCAGAAAGACGGAATTCATAAAGTTTGAATTCGGTAACTCAATGCGCATCACCCTCGCCAAAAAGTGCTGCAACGACCCATAAAAGTTTTTTAGTTGCCTTTTAAGTTACGAAAAAACTCAAAAACAGGAATGGCAAACGGTCTGTAAACTTGAAAGTTATCCAAATTAAAACCGCCTTTCAACAATGAAAGGCGGTCTATTAAACTTGTAACGCAATACATTCTAAATATGAAGCGGTCGGTTTTCGGTAGCTGCTAAAGCTGCTTCTTTTACGGCTTCTGCATAGGTAGGATGCGCATGGCTCATTCTTGCAATATCTTCTGCACTGGCACGGAATTCCATAGCCGTGACTGCTTCTGAAATTAAATCGGCTACACGTGCTCCAACCATGTGAACTCCCAATACCTCATCGGTATTGGCATCACTCAAAATCTTAACGAAACCATCAGTATCTCCACTGGCTCGGCTTCTTCCCAAGGCACGCATTGGGAACTGCCCGTATTTGTAAGAAATACCTGCTTCTTTTAATTCTTCTTCGGTCCTGCCTACACTCGCCACTTCTGGCCAAGTATAAACCACGCCTGGAATTAGGTTATAATCGATATGCGGCTTTTGTCCCGCTAAGATCTCAGCGACCAAAACACCTTCTTCCTCTGCTTTGTGTGCCAACATGGCCCCGCGAATCACATCCCCAATGGCATAGATATTGGCCACATTGGATTGTAGATGATCGTTTACTTCGATCTGTCCTCTTTCATTGGCTTTCACTCCCGCATTTTCCAATTTTAGACCGTCTGTATACGGTCTACGTCCCACAGAAACCAAGCAATAGTCTCCAGTAAAAGTTACTTCTTCATCTTTCTTGTTGGTCGCAGTAACGGTTACCTCATCACCTTTTCTTTCCACTGCCGAAACACGATGGGATAGATGAAACTTCACACCCTGTTTCTTCATCACCTTCATGAGTTCTTTACTTTGCGCTCCATCCATGGTAGGGATAATTCGGTCCATATATTCAACGACAGAAACTTCTGCTCCCAATCGACGGTATACCTGTCCCAATTCCAATCCAATGACACCACCGCCAATAACGATCATGTGTTTTGGGATTTCTGTAAGGCTAAGGGCTTCTGTAGAAGTAATGACCCGTTCCTTGTCGATGGTTATAAATGGTAAGGTTGAAGGCTTACTACCTGTAGCAATAATTGTATGGGCTGCCTCTATGGTTTCTTTCTTCTCACCTTCAATTTCAATATGCGTCGCATCTTTGAAGGATCCCACACCATGATAGACATCAATTTTATTTTTATCCATCAAGAAAACAATCCCTTTGGTGGTCATATCCACAACCCCCTGTTTGCGTTCGATCATTTTCTTAAAGTTGATCTTAACCTCACCGGGGATCTCGATCCCATGTTCTTCGAAATGCTTTACGGCATCTTCGTAGTGGTGGGAAGAGTCCAACAATGCCTTACTGGGAATACAGCCTACATTAAGGCAGGTTCCTCCTAGGGTATTGTACTTTTCGATAATCGCGGTTTTCATACCCAATTGGGCACAGCGAATAGCGGCCACGTAACCTCCGGGACCCGAACCGATGACGGCAACATCATATTTTGACATATCTATTTTTTTAAATGCGAATGCAAAGTTACAAAGCTCCTGTGTAGTTTAAAAGGATATACTTTATTACTTGGTCGGAGAAAACAGCAATCCTTAATTAGGGCCCTTCCATTCCGGGAAATGCCAGCATCTGGCCCATTCCAACCGTAAAAAGCCAATTGCCATATAAAGCGTGTTCGATACTTACTAGAGTCGTGCTTCGGAATTTGAAGTAGGTCCAAGCAAAAAGGATCCCTCCAACAAACGTAAGGAACAGTACCAAGGTGTTTCTGAAAAATATATGTGCCAGACTAAAAACGATGGCATTTACAAAAATGAAGAGGTACTTGTTCTTAAAAAGGTCTTCGTAACGCTCGAAGAAAAAAGTCCGGTAAATGATCTCTTGTTGCCAAACCGAAAGAAAGGTGTAAATAAATAGTATGACAACGTACAAACCGATATTCGTTCTGGGAACGTAGAACAAATCGTTGGGTTCAGAAAAATACACAAAAGCAGAGGTTACCAATGCGATCACTGCAAAAATGGTAAGGGTACGTTTCCAAAAGGCCCTCCATTCGATGCCCTGTTTAATTCTGAATTTAATTTTCTCAACACGAAAGAGCACATATACGATGTAGGCGAAACCCAACAACCCAATGGGGCCCTTGATCCATGGGGAATATGGCAAAGCGAAACTAACCGGAATAGCAATAAAAATGATAAAAAACTCGAGGAGAAGGTATCTAGGATGCGTCATCGGGAAATCGTAATTCTGTGGTGTTTTTAACTTCGTTTATCGTAAAGGAACTTTGGGTACTACCAATATGCTGTATGGTAGTTAACTTATTCACCATAAAATTACGAAAGTGTTCCATATCCCTCACGACAACTTTCAAAAGATAGTCATAATCTCCACTTACATGAAAACATTCCAACACTTCATCCAGCCTCTTGACTTCCTTCTCGAAATAGCCAATCGCATTTTTGGCGTGTTGCTCCAACTTTATATGACAGAATACCAAGAACCCCAATCCGACTGACTCTTTATCAATCCGGGCCGAATATCCGGCAATGACGCCCAAACGTTCCAATTTCTTGATCCGCTCGTAAATGGCGGTCACAGAAAGATCCAGTTTCAAGGATAGTTCCTTATTGGTTTGCTTGCAATCTTCTTGCAAATATTTCAACAATAGTCGGTCTATGCGATCCAGTTCCATAACTGAAAAAATTTCAGGTTTTTTAGTTGTTTATGTAGATTCAATAACATATTAATCTATTAATCACTTCAAATATAGTTTTATATTCTAAATAACCATACTATTATTGATATATAATCTACTAAGAGGTAATTTTGATGTATTCTTTAATTATTCGAACTACCGCAACTATGAAAAAATTCGCACCTGCAGATCAGATTCAGGATCTTCAATATTTTGGTGAATTTGGAGGGGTGAACCCTTCCATTTCCGATTCTTCCACCTACACCTTTCTTTCGGCCAAGACCATGTTCGATACATTCGAAGGCAATGCCGATGGATGCTATTTGTATTCAAGACACACTTCCCCTTCCAATCTTTATTTGGGAGAAGCGTTGGCCGCCATGGAAGGTACCGAAACTGCCAATGTTTCGTCTACGGGTATGGGTGCCATTACTGCTGCCATCCTACAATTGTGCAAGGCCGGCGATCATATTGTCTCCAGTAGAACGATTTATGGAGGGACCTATGCATTTCTGAAAAACTTCACCCCACAACTCAACATTGCGACCGATTTTGTGGATATCACGAAAATGGATGTCGTAGAAGCAGCTATTACCCCAGATACCAAAATTATCTATTGTGAGAGTGTGAGCAATCCGCTATTGGAAGTGGCCGATATTGAAGCACTTTCCCAATTGGCGAAAAAGCATAATCTAATGCTGTTGGTAGATAACACCTTTTCCCCATTGACCATCTCCCCAGCTCATTTGGGTGCTGATGTCGTGATGCACAGTTTGACCAAGTTCATTAATGGTAGTAGTGATACCATGGGAGGTGTAATTTGCGCAAGTCAAGAGTTTATCGACGCGGTAAGGAATGTAAACGATGGAGCTAGTATGCTATTGGGTGCCTCTATGGATAGTTTAAGGGCCTCCTCCATTCTGAAGAATTTAAGGACGCTTCACATTCGAATCAAACAGCATAGTAAGAACGCCCTGTTCCTTGCGAAGCGTTTCCAAGCAGACGGATTGAAAACCGTGTATCCTGGACTCCCATCCCATCCAGGGCATGAGCTTTTCAAAAAAATGATGAATGAAGAATATGGATTTGGCGGAATGCTCACCATCGATGTAGGGAGTTTGGACAAAGCCAATGAACTTATGGAACTTATGCAAAAACGAAATCTTGGCTATTTGGCGGTAAGTCTTGGATTCTACAAAACCCTATTCAGTGCTCCGGGAACTTCAACATCTTCAGAAATTCCAGAGGAAGAACAAGAAGAAATGGGACTCACCGATGGGCTCATTCGATTCTCCATTGGTTTGGACAACGATATTGAGCGTACTTATGAACTCATGAAACAATGTATGAGAGAGGTAGGCGTTTTGGAAAACGAAATGGCCTATTAAAAAAAAGAAAAACCGTCTAACCCCCATTAGACGGTTTACTTTTCTACCTGCCAGCGCAGATAAGGAACTTATTAGTTGTTGGCTTTGGTCGCCAAGATTAATGCTTTCAATTCTTGAATTTCGGCTTTGAGTGAATCAATCTCCGTTTGTTGTTCCTGAACGGCTTTTACCAAGGGAACAACAAAAGTGGCGTAGGACACCGTGTAGTTATCCTTTTCAAGGTCTTCGGGGCGATTCACCCCACTGAATTCATATCCCAAGGATTGAGCGACTTCTTCTACTTGCTGTGCCAGAAATCCTGTTTCTACGGTCGAAGTGTTTTTAGCAATGGCCGATTCTCCTTTAAAGGTGCTCAATTTGGCATTGTCCAAGGTATACGTCACAGGCTTGATATTTAGGATGAAGTCCAATCCCGGAACATTTTCCTTTACATTCAGTTTAAAACGTGCATCAGAAACATTTGACCAATTGGCATACCCTCCTATACTAGTTACAGCTGTATTTCCTATTCGGATTTGGTCGGAACTGGAAACCCTCGCTCCATTTCCAATAGCCGTTGCATTGGAAACACTTCCATTACTCGCATCTGCATCGTATCCAATAAAGGTATTATTGGTTCCATTGGTGTTGGTTTCTCCCGCATCGTAGCCAACAGCGGTATTGTTGCTGTTTAAGTTAGAGTCCAATGCATTTAATCCAATGGCCGTGTTGTTGTTCCCCGTTCTATTCATTCGTAAAGCATCACGACCAATTGCTGAGTTAGAGCCGCCTGTAGTATTTTCCCGAAGGGCGTCGTTCCCCAAGGCGGTATTATTGCTTCCTGTAGTATTATCCTCTAGCGTTTCATCCCCGACACCTACATTGAAATTCCCTGTAGTATTGGATGTCATAGAAAAAGCCCCAACTGCTACATTATCTCGGCCCGAAGTGGAGGCGCGTGCCGCATGATACCCTATGTATACGTTCTGTTCGGCGGTAGTTCCGTCTGGATCGTAGTTCTCGCCTGCTTCTACACCGATGAGAACAGATTTTTCAGGGGATTCAATCTCCCATTGCCCTATTTCGGTAAGTCTGGATACATGCGTGTCGTTTACCCTAAAATCTACTTCTTCCGCATTCGTAGTACCAATAAAATGGGTTTCACTGGCAGCATTGTTATTACCGGTGAGTTTCCATCCATTATCCAATGGAATCCAATCACCTACTGAACCAGCATTGATATCCCAATAATGAAATCCTGGGGTTTTCGAACCCGAAGTGGTCGTTAAATAAACTAGCATTCCATGTTGCTCTGCCTTTGGGCTGTTTACGGGCAGGGCATCTAATCGGGGGATTAGCAAGCCATCGGTAGAAGATGGATTGGAAGGATCACTAACGGCAAGGTCTAGTAAGGATTGTGGTGAGGTAGTTCCTATTCCTACTTGCGCTCGTGCAACAAAAACAGTTACCAAGAGCAAAAAAACGGGGGCTAATTTTTTCATTCAAATTTAATTTGGGTCATTGATGGTATCAAAATTATTTATGTAATCCTTTACCTACAAACACATTAGAATATATTCGATGAAAACGCTTTTTTACTCGTTGAAAGGATCATTTTTACGGTAAAACCGTAGGAATGTTCTGTAGGAACTAATGATTACGTGTTGCACTTTATCGGATTTAATTGATTTTCAACGGATTTGCAATTAACCAAAACGCAAAAATGACAAACACCTCCAACCATAAGCAGAAGAAATAGGGAATTTGCATAGCAGGTTTCAAAGTCGTAACATTACATTTCATTTTAAAATATCACAATGCAGAACCAGGACAACCTATCAGAAATTGATGTGAACGATCAGAAGATCATTGATAATAAGGAATTGAACTTCTTAGAGGCGCTCATTCCTGTATTTATTCTGATGGGGCTTTTGGCATACAACATTTTTTTTGCCGATGGTGCTTGGTTAGGTGATTATTCCAATCAGTACATTCTGCTCATGGGAGGTATTGTTGCAGCCATAGTTGGTTTTAAGAATAAGGTAAATGTTGGCACCATGTTGAACGAAATATGGGAGAACCTGAAAAGTGTTTTTGTCCCCATCATGATTCTTTTGCTGGTAGGTGCTTTGGCAGGTACTTGGTTGGCAAGTGGAATTATCCCTGCCATGGTATATTACGGCCTCAAAGTATTGAGCCCCGAAATATTCCTTCCTGCTTCCATCATCATTGCTGCCATTATTTCCATTGCCACAGGTAGCTCTTGGACGACCTCGGCAACAGTAGGTATTGCTTTGATAGGAATTGGAAGTGCCCTAGGAATTTCTGGTGGAATGATTGCAGGTGCTGTAATATCCGGAGCTTATTTTGGTGATAAAATGTCTCCATTGAGTGATACGACCAATTTGGCACCTGCAATGGCAGGAACCGATTTGTTTACACATATTAGGTATATGGCCTTCACTACAGTTCCCACCATCATTGTTACACTCATTGTTTTTTCAATCTTAAGCGCTACAATCGACACAACGGGTGAGGCAGACTTAAGTGGTTTGTTGAGTACCATAGATACCACCTTCAATATCACGCCATGGTTGTTTATGGTACCTGCTATTGTAATCGTATTGATTCTATTGAAAACCAAACCCCTTATCGCTCTTGCTGCTGGAGTGCTCTCGGCTGCAGTCTTTGCATTTATATTTCAACCTGAAATCCTGAACACCTTGGGATCTTCCAAATTGTCTGCAATAGTAACTTCTATTTTTACTGACACAGCCATTGTCACCGATAACGAAACTCTCAATAATCTTTTCTCAGCTGGTGGAATGAAGGGGATGCTATGGACCATTGCCCTTATTCTGTGCGCCATGGTTTTTGGTGGCGTAATGGACGCCATTGGTGCCCTTGCAAGAATCACCAAGGAACTCCTAAAGTTGGCAACGACCATCTTTGGCTTATTTGCGAGCACGGTGATTAGTTGTTTGGGATTGAACGCCATTGCCAGTGACCAATACTTGGCTATCGTAATTCCTGGTAAAATGTTCAAAAAGGCCTACGACGATAGAGGCTTGGCTCCTCAAAACTTATCCAGAACATTGGAGGATAGTGGAACGGTAACTTCGGTACTGATCCCTTGGAATACATGCGGCGCCTATCAAAGTGGTGTTTTGGGTGTGGGAGTTGCCGAGTATTTTTTCTACGCCATATTTAATTGGCTCAGTCCTTTTATGACTTTGCTTTTTGCAGCGTTCCGCATCAAGATTAAAATGATGACAGCGCCCAAAACAGCTACTGCAGGAGCCTAAATACCCGTTGCTTTTGAATGTCCAATCAGTAAATAACTGATACTGATTTCATTGCAAAAAAGTGTTCCTTTTTCAGTAAAGAATAGTCAATTTTTCTTTTTCCTAGGAGGTGTATTTCGTAATTTCGCAGCCTCAAAAAATCAGGTACAATTTAAAAGATACTATATGGCATTCGTTGGAAAAAAATTCCCGAATCTTACCGTAGATGCAATCAGCAAATCGGGAGTTCCCCAAAAAGTAAACATTCTTGAAATGGCACAACAAGAGCAGAAGAAAATTTTGCTTTTCTGGTACCCAAAGGACTTTACATTTGTATGTCCCACCGAGCTCCACGCTTTCCAAGAGGCGCTTGCAGAATTTGAAAAAAGAAATACCTTGGTAGTAGGTGCTTCATGCGATACTCCGGAAGTACACTTCGCTTGGTTAAATACCCCAAAAAATATGGGAGGTATCGAAGGGATCTCCTACCCTATCATTGCCGATAGCAACCGTAACCTTTCTTCTCAATTGGGAATTCTGGATATTACCAACGAACGCTACGACGAAGAAACCAACACCGTATTGGTTGAAGGGGATAACGTAACCTATCGCGCTACCTATCTTATTGATGAGGATGGTACCGTATTCCACGAAAGTATTAACCACATGCCACTGGGCAGAAATGTTCAGGAATTTATGCGCCTTATCGACGCTTACACCCATGTACAACAAAACGGTGAGGTTTGTCCAGCCAATTGGCAAGAAGGCGCTACAGCGATGAATGCCGACCGTGAAGGGGTGGCAGAATATCTCTCACAGCATTTAAACTAATTTTCAAACGGATTAGTTTATTTTTTTAAGTTAGGTTAAACGCACCCTTTCCGGACACGGAAGGGGTGTTTTTTTTGACATTCTCTTCACATAAAAACGGATTCTTAGTTGTATTTTTAAGGTTGAAAAAATCAATCTCAAAAACTATGGCTCAAATAACCTTAGGGGGAGACCCTGCCGAAACCTCAGGAAACCTTCCCGCAATAGGCAGTACTGCCCCCGGATTTACCCTCACCGCTTCCGATCTATCTTCTAAATCCCTTTCCGATTACGATGGAAAACGCAAGCTTTTAAATATTTTCCCGAGTGTTGATACCGGCATTTGTGCCGCTTCTTCACGAAAATTCAATGAGGCTGCTGCAAATCTGGAAAATACGCAAGTTCTGTGCATTTCCCGCGACCTTCCCTTCGCCCAGGCGCGTTTCTGTGCTGCTGAAGGCATTGAAAACTTAGCGATGCTTAGCGATTTTAAGGATGGTTCTTTTGGGAAAGACTACGGATTGGAAATTTCCAAAAGCGCGTTTACAGGCTTGCATTCCCGTGTGGTGATCGCCTTGGATGAAAACAATAAGGTTTTGTACACAGAACAAGTGCCAGAAATTGGTCAAGAACCCGACTACGAAGCAGCTCTTAAAGCCCTTTCATAGGCACTTACCAGTATAATCGAAGTAAGAAATTAGGGGTAAAACCCAATGAAAACCTGTCCACCACGGTAACAGGATCGTTGATATTGTTATTACCGAAATATTCACGGCTCAAATAATTCCTTTTGTCGTAGAGATTCCTAATGGAAAAGCCCATTTTTCCACGAAGGGGACTTGTTTTCGAAAAACGAAAGGTATAGGTGGAAGAAATATCCAAGCGATGATAATTGGGCAATCGCTTTGTGTTTATTTTTTGAAAATACAGCTCATCCGTGGAAGGTATGGTAATGGCTTCGGTAAAGGGTCTACCTGTATGCCAATTCCAACCCAAAGCCACTTCGAACCCTTTTAAGCGATAGGTAACAGATGCCGTAACATTATGCCGTATGCTATTGCTGGCAGTAAAATAATCATCATTGTTTAATTCGCGATACTTACTTCGAACTTGGTTAATGGAATAGCTGAACCACGTATTAAAAGAGGAAAAATCTTTTTTAATGTAGAAATCGGCTCCTACTATTTTTTGCTCCCCAATATGAAACTGACTGTCCAACGGATTTAAAAAACCCAAGGCCAATGCGGTTAAGCCATCTATCTTCTTATAGTAGGCATCGGCGTCTAAAGTCCACCCTTTATTATTATACACCATCCCTGCCGAAACCTGATGGCTCTTTATAATGGGAAAGGTATTCCCATCGGCAAGGCGCCACAAACGATTTTCAAGGGAAAGGTCGCTCAATACGGTCTCATCTATTTCACTAATGATCTGGCTGCGTACTTCCCCAGATACCTGAAGCCTAACATTTTTGAATACATCCTTATAAATGAAAATCCTTGGCTCGATTCGGAAGTCATCCAAATTTTGAAAATAATTCACCCGAACCCCTATTGCGACATCAAAAAGCTTTGGGTTTCGGTAATCGTAATTGCCAAACAGCGAATGGGTTCGCTCGACGGTCTGATCGCTGTCCAAAACAAAAGACAACTGCGCTGTTTCCAAAAAGGCATAACTCACGTCTTTTAAGGAATATTGATATCCTAGGGAATATTCTTGGGCATCGCTTGTTTCGAAAAAGAATTCGGTCGAAACTCCAGAATCGAAGATCACATTCTTTTTTTCGAAATCGGACACTTGTTCCGAATCTTCAAATTCCAACAAATTATAGGTAAATCGGTATTTGGAAATGGAAGCGACCACCTCCTGTCGCATCCTATCGTCCCATTGCGCATGCCATTGGAGCCCATAACCTTCATTGCTGATCTCCAATAGATCGTTTAACAGACTTCCATTGTCCGTATCCCGCACGACATAATCAAGGTCATTATCTATTTGGATGGTGCTTAAGTGTACACGGTGGCGGTCATTGGGTCGATAATTCAGTTTAATAGTATAGTCCTGAAAGAAGAAATCGTTGTTGGTATTCTCCGAATTCGTGATTTTGGTACTTTCAAATACCTTGTCGGCCATTCTATCGAAGGTAAACGACTGAAACAATTCATCATAACTCCTTCGAATTCCTGCTTGAACATCCAACTTTTCCTTCAAAATGGGTACATCCAGATAGGCATCTGCTCCCACTCCGTTAATGCCTATTCCCCCCGAAAATCGATCGGATATATTCCTCCCAGAGGAAATGGAAACCACACTCGAAAGCCGTTCTCCATATCGGGGATGCGTTCCTTTATTCTGAAACTGGACATCTTCGATACGATTGGGATTAAAGGCCGAAATCATTCCAAAGAGATGACCCTTATGGTAAATATTGATTCCATCCCAAAGAATTCTATTCTGGTCTGCCCTTCCGCCACGAACATTGAATCCCGTTGCCGTTTCATTGGGACTAATGACCCCTGGCAACAACTGAATACTCTCAAGCACATCCGATTCGGTAAGACCTGGAAGCGCTCCCAATTCGTTAGGACGCAAAGTAAAGGTTCCATCCTTGCGCTTATAGATCCCTTGGGTAAGGTAGCTAGTAACAATAACATCATTCAATTGTTGAATATCGGCGAAGTCAGAGGTAGCAGCATATACGGATATATACCGCTCATCGATCCTTTGAAAACGGATTTGAAGGGATAGTTCCAATTCTGTCAACAATTCATCAAGTGTATAATCCCCATCAACCAATGTGACTACCGTATCCGTAAATAGCGCATCTTGATAGGAAAAGCGCACGTCGAAAACATCTTCTATGTGAGATAGTACTTCGGATACATCCGTTTCATTGAACTGAACACGAAAAGCAGCCGTTTCCTGGGAAAAAGCTGCTGTAAAGGGAAAGAATAGGATAAAAATCCAATAAAGGGTATTTCTTCTATTCATATGGGCGAAGTACAACCACGTTTTGGTCATTGTAGCTGTACGCTATTCGCATGGCGTTGAACACCGTAGACAGTGCTACTTCTTGGTTATTATGTCCGAAACTTCCCGTAAACCGAGCACTGTCATCAATTGCTTTGGTATCGAACGTTAGTGAATATTGTTTTTCCAATTCGTTTAGGACGTAATTGAGTGGTACACTTTTAAAGCTGCTTTCTCCTTGCAGCCAGCTCGGCCTGCCTTGTGCAGACCTTCCTTCCTCAACAGCAAATCCGTTGATCCTGCGTACCGTCATACCCGGTAATAATACGCGAGCTTCATCTTGGTTACGCACCTCTACCATTCCTTCATAACAGGTTACTTCAAAATAGTCCAAAGTGGTCTTTACATTAAACTGTGTCCCTAACACCTTAACGCTACCATTGTTGGTCATGACCGTAAAGGCACTCCCTTTCTCGACCTTGAAATAAGCCTCACCGTCCAATCGAACCTCACGGTTAGCGTCCCAATTGCCTTCATCATAACTCAATTGTGTCTTGGCATTCAATATGACTTCAGATTCGTCTAACAACGCAATAGTAATCTGTTCCGAAAATGAAGTGGAAATGGTCGTTGTTCCGTTTTCAAAATAAAAATAGCTTGCCAAAAATAAAAGAAGGGAAGCCGCTATTGCCATAGCCAAACGGATATTCTTTCTTCGAATAGGCTTTACCTTTCCTTTTGAATGAATCCGATCCTGAATGGCAGCAAAGGAATCTTCACTTGGTGGACTGAGGAGTTCTGTACCTAGCTTTAATTTTCTGTAGAACGCTATATCTTCTTCAGATACGTGCTTCGACAGTTCGGCATCGGTTATTTCACCGGCCATCCATTGGGCGAGATACACTTCTTGATCGTTATTTAAATTCGTTTTTTCCATAGATCATCATGGGTACGACAATTCAGCAAGGGAAAACCCTACCTTATATTCATTTTATTTTAAACATTTCCTATTTTTTCCCGCATCGTCTTCAATGCCAAATGCATTCTCTTTTCTACTGCTTTAACCGAAATCCCAAGTATTTGGCTTATTTCTGCATACTTCTTTTTCTCCATCCTATTCATTAAGAAAACCTCTCGTTGGGTCTCGGGCAAGTCTGCAATGGCTTGTTCAATCTTTTGGAGGAATTCTTTCTCCAACAGAATGAACTCAGGTGATTCGGGATTGTTCTTTGCAATGGAGTTCTTTTCAAAATTCCGTTTCACTTTTCTGTGCTTGATCCAATTCAGAAAAATATGGTTGGCAGAGGTAAACAAATATCCTTTTACTTTACTGTAGGAAACGCGATCACAATTTTCCCAGAGTTTTACAAATGCTTCCTGCAGGATATCCTCGGTCAAATCCAAATCCTGAGTCTTAAAGAATAGGAATTGTTTCAAATCACGGGAATGGGTTTTGAAAATAGTTTCAAAAACGGCCGGTTTACATATTTTTTCCAGTTCTTTGAGCATGGTTGGATCACAAACTTTTGGGTCTGGGGTGTGGTCAAAGCTATGTAAAAAATTAATTTATTCTTGGGTAGGGTTTTTTAATCCTGAGTTGTCGTATGGTTGATTAATCGCAAAAAAGCGCGCCCACTATTAACCTTAAACCTATGAAAATGAAGCATTTCAAAATATTTTTTGCCGCATGCCTACTTTCACTCATGTTTGTGGCTTGTACTAATGATGAAGCCATAACGCCCCCGCAAAATGTTCAGGAAAGTGAGTCCGTGCAAAATGCATTATCGCAGTTGGAAACCCATTTCGATGACAACGGAGTCCTACTTAGTGATACCAACCCAACGGGGAATCTGGTCATCGATTTTTGTTTCGAGTTCGTTTATCCCATTACCCTCATTTACAATAACGGCGCAACCGTTACGGTTGAAAATCTGGGTGAACTTATCACGGTCATCCTAAATTCAACCCCAGAACTCTATATAGTAGGGATTGAATTCCCCTTCGATGTCATATGGTATAATCCTGCTACGAATGAGACCGAAGTGGTGACGATTAATAATGAAGATGAATTCATCACCTTAATCGAAACCTGTAATTTCGATCCTTGCATCTGTCCCGATGTGGTCGATCCCGTATGTGTTGAAATCATTACCGATGAAGGCCCCATAATTCTAACGTTCCCAAATCCATGTATTGCAGAATGCGAAGGGTTTACTGAAGAAGACTATGTAGATTGCGAAAACGACTGTCAATGTACCGATGAGTACGAGCCTGTTTGTGTAGAAAGCGGCGGTGCCATTATTGAATTCGGAAACGAATGTTTGGCCCTTTGTGAAGGATTTACTCCCGAAGACTTTGTAGATTGTCCAACCGATTGTGACTGTCCAACAGAAATAGATCCAGTCTGTGTGGAGACTCCGAGCGGAAATATCATTCAGTTCGACAATGAGTGCTTAGCACTTTGTGAAGGCTTCGAAGTTGAGGATTTTGTGGACTGTCCCGTTGAAGATTGCGAGATTACCAATGTTACCGTAGAGGTTGGCGAATGTGATGCTGCTGGCAACGTATACGAAGTCACCATCGATTTTGAGGTACTTAATCCTACCGGCGATACTTTCGAAGTAACTAAGTTAGACGGTGTTTTAATTGGAAGCTTCCCTTACACAAGTCTACCACTCACCCTTGAGTTTGAATCCAATGCTGCCGAAGCTGGAGTAATTGTTTGTGTTAGTGATGTCCCTGAATGTTGTACCACCATAACCTGGATTCCCCCAACATGTGGCGGAGGTGAATGTGCCATTACCAATTTAACCGTGGATGTTGGCGAATGCGACCCATCAGGGGTGTATGCACTCACCATTGATTTCGATTATGTAAATGCAGATAATGAATTCTTCGATTTGTTTATTAGGGACGAAGTTTTCATTGGATTCTTCGAACTTTCACAATTACCACTTACTATTGCTTTCGAGCCCAGTGGATTCGATAATGACTATATCCGGGTATGTATCAACGATAACCCAGATTGTTGTGCAGAAATCGAATGGGTTCCACCTGCCTGTCCCGGGGAGTGTGAATGCAACAGTCTATACGATCCTGTATGCGTAGGTACTGGCGGAGCAGTGATAACCTATTTTAACGCCTGTTATGCAGAATGTGATGGATTCACCGAAGCTGATTACGTAGACTGTGATCCTGTTGAACCGTGTGTCGATTGTATCTCAGAACCTTACGAACCTCTATGTGTAGAATTTGGAGGAACCGTACTCACCATGTACAATGAATGCTTCCTATTCTGTAACGGATTTACAGGCGATGATATCGTTGACTGTAATTAAGACTAGCGCTCTAGAATACGTTGGTTGTTAAGTTTAAGTTGGTAGGCCGCCCTATTGGGTGGCCTGTTTTATTTTATAGGTTGGGTTTCACTTCTAAATAGTACCTTTGCGGCCTAACATGTTCCCAGATTAAGTGAAGAAAAAGTCCTTTCTCGTAAAACGATTGCTCGGTTTTAAATACGCTACCAAAGGCGCATGGATGCTTCTTAAAAACGAAGCGAGTATTCAAGTGCAAGCCGCTATTGCAGTGATCATGACAGTGGCGGGTTTTTATTTTCAAATCTCTCCTGCCGAATGGATTTTTCAAACATTGGCCATCGGTTTGGTAATGAGTATCGAGGGGCTAAACACAGCAGCAGAGGAAATCGCAAACTTTGTCCATCCAGACTTCCATAACAAAATTGGATATATTAAAGATGTCGCAGCAGGGGCCGTTTTCTTCGCGGCCATTGCAGCCGTGGTCGTAGGCTGTATTATTTACATTCCAAAATTCTGATCGGTAAACTTCAAAATTTTATCTAGATTCGAACGTTAACAATTTGTACTTTTGTGTAACGACAACCAACTATGGCGAAAAAAAAGACAACAAAAAAAAGGACAGCCAAAAAACCTAGAAAAAAAATATCCTTCTCGCTTTCAAGGCAACAAAAAATCATCTTGGGTTGTGCCCTGTTCTTTTTCGGTCTAGCGCTGCTCTTTTCCTTTATTTCCTATTTCTTCACCTGGCAGGCAGACCAAAGTGCCGTAGGTGAGTTGAGTAGGGAGAATGACGCACAGAATTGGTTGTCATCTGTGGGAAGGGATTTATCAGAATTCTTTATCGGAAATGGTTTTGGGATTTCCGCCTTTATCATAGCATTTCTCATTGGACTTACGGGCATTTATTTTTTCTTCGATTACGCAAAAAAACAATTGCTTCGATTTTGGTTTTGGGGACTACTTATGACCGTATGGCTTTCCGTCTTTTTTGGTTTTTTCGCAGTAGAAAAGACCATCTTTAGCGGAGTAGTCGGTTTCGAAATCAATGACTTGCTACAGCAGTATATGGGGCTCATAGGAGCCATCTTAGTGATGGCATTTTTGGCAGTCATTTATTTGGTGATTCGCCTAAAAATGACTCCTGAAAAAATTTCCGCCGCCCTTAAAAAGACCAAAAAAGAAATCCAAGACGATTTTAATACAGATCAATCGCTACCATCGGATGAAACCGGAATTGAGCAAACCGATTATGAAAAAGAAGTCATCGACACGGTGATAACGCCTACTCAGGAAATTAATCTGAATCCTGAACCCATAGAAGATGAAATTCTGGAGGAGCCCACCCTAAAAACTGTTGAAGAACCTACTAAGGCTGAAGCTCCGGAAATGGACGTTACCATGGAAGTAGAAGCGGCACCTCAGGAAGAAGAAGTGACCGAGAATCTTGCCAAAAAACTGGTGGATGATTTTGGTGAATTCGATCCTACTTTGGAATTGGGTAATTTTAAATTCCCTACCATCGAATTGCTGAAAGATTACAGTGGTGGGCAAGGTATTACGATTAATCAAGAAGAACTGGAGGCCAACAAAAATCGTATTGTCCAGACCCTGAGCAATTACAAAATTGGTATTGCCAACATTAAAGCTACCGTAGGACCCACGGTTACCCTTTACGAAATCGTACCGGAAGCCGGGATTCGAATTTCGAAAATCAAGAACCTAGAAGATGACATTGCCCTTTCCCTTTCGGCATTGGGCATTCGAATCATTGCCCCAATCCCGGGAAGAGGAACCATTGGTATTGAAGTGCCCAACAAGAATCCGCAAATCGTATCCATGCGATCTGCCGTGGCCTCACCCAAGTTTCAGAATGCAGAAATGGAACTTCCCCTCACCCTGGGGAAAACCATTAGCAATGAAACCTTCGTGGTGGATTTGGCGAAAATGCCGCACTTGTTGATGGCGGGAGCCACGGGGCAGGGAAAATCGGTTGGATTAAATGCCATACTTACCTCCTTGCTGTACAAAAAACATCCTGCTGAGGTTAAATTTGTTTTGGTAGATCCCAAAAAAGTGGAACTAACACTTTTCAATAAAATAGAACGGCACTATTTGGCGAAATTACCAGATACCGAAGAGGCTATCATTACCGATACCAATAAGGTGATCAACACTTTGAATTCCCTGTGTATCGAGATGGATACACGTTATGATCTCCTTAAGGACGCCATGTGCCGTAACATTAAGGAGTACAATGTTAAATTCAAGGCAAGGAAACTAAATCCGCATGACGGGCACAAGTTTTTACCCTATATCGTATTGGTCATCGACGAATTTGCCGACCTCATCATGACGGCGGGTAAAGAAGTGGAAACACCTATCGCGCGTTTGGCACAATTGGCCCGTGCCATTGGTATTCATTTAATTATTGCCACCCAACGACCTTCGGTAAATGTAATCACCGGTATCATTAAGGCGAATTTCCCGGCCAGAATTGCATTCAGGGTGACCAGTAAAATCGATTCTCGTACGATCTTGGATGCCGCTGGAGCCGATCAGTTAATCGGTCGAGGTGACATGTTATATACCCAAGGGAACGATCTCACCCGGATTCAATGTGCCTTTGTCGACACTCCAGAAGTTGCCGATATCACCGAATATATTGGTTCCCAGAAAGCGTATCCCGATGCCCATCTCCTTCCAGAGTATGTGGGTGAAGAAGGTGGCACAACTATTGATATAAGTGTGGAAGAACGGGACAAATTGTTTCGTGAAGCCGCAGAAGTTTTAGTCATTGCGCAGCAAGGTTCGGCCTCGCTATTGCAACGAAAATTAAAGCTAGGGTACAATCGCGCCGGCCGTATCATAGATCAACTAGAGGCAGCAGGTGTGGTAGGTCCCTTCGAAGGCAGCAAGGCGAGACAGGTACTCGTTCCAACAATAGATGCATTAAACCAACTTTTAGACAACGAAAACAACGATTTGTAAGATGAAGAAAGTAATTTTTTTAGCAATGATTTTAGGCTGCGTTTCTTTGGCACAGGCGCAGAATGCCAATTCTTTGCTTAATGAAGTATCGGAAAAGGTTAAGAGCTATGAAAATATCGTGATCGATTTTAAATGGAACCTTAACAACGCAAAAGAAGGTGTAAACCAAGACACCCGTGGAGACGTAACCATACAAGGAGAGCAGTATTTACTCAATATGCTGGGAACAACCCGTATGTTCGATGGCAATAACATCTACACCATTGTTCCTGAAGATGAAGAAGTAACCATTTCAGGTTATAACGCTCAAGACGACAAGGAAATAACCCCTTCCAAACTACTTACGTTTTACGAAAACGGGTATACCTCTAAAATGGATATTTCTCAAACCGTGAAGGGACGGAAGATTCAATACGTGAAGTTGGTGCCGATAGATTCAAAGGCCGAAATAAAAGACATTCTGTTGGGGATCGATGCGCAGACGAAGCATATCTACCGATTGATCCAAACAGACGCCAACGGCACGAAGTATACACTTACTGTTAATTCTTTTAAAACCAATCAGCCATTATCAAAAACACTTTTTACCTTTGACCAGGCAAAGTTCGAGAAAGATGGATACTACATCAATCGATTGGACTAATAAAGTGTTTGTTTGAAAATACTCGATCGGTACATATTAGTGGCATTTTTGAAGACGTTTATTAGCGTCTTCATTATTTTAATGTTCATTTTTGTACTGCAAACCATCTGGCTATATATTTCTGAATTGGCCGGGAAGGACCTGGATGTTTGGATCATATTGAAGTTCCTCTGGTACTTCTCACCCAAATTGATCCCATTAGTATTACCACTAACAATCCTTGTGAGCTCCTTGATGGTCTTCGGAAACTTTTCCGAAAAGTATGAGTTCGCCGCCATGAAGTCCACGGGGATTTCCTTGCAACGGGCCATGCGAAGTCTTACCATCTTCATACTTGGCCTGGCATTGCTGGCCTTTTTCTTTGCCAATAACGTTATCCCCTATTCAGAATACAAATGGCAAAACCTGAGGCGGAACATTGCTCAGGTAAGTCCGTCTATGGCCATTGTGGAAGGACAGTTTAGTAGTATTGGAGATGACACCAATATTAAAGTATCTGAAAAATACGGTGAAAATGAACAGTTCTTAAGGGAAGTTATCATTCACCAAAAAAACGCCAAACGCCCTGCAAAAAATGCCATTGCCATTATTGCGAAAGAAGGTGAGTTGGCCAGTGTAGAAGGAAGTAACACCCTTTCGTTAATACTTTACGATGGCTATTATTATGAGGATGTGCAAGTAAAGAACCTCTCCAAACAGCGCAGTCTTCCCTTTGCTAAAAGCTACTTCGAACGATATACCATTAATATCGATCTTACCAAGCTGAATGATGCCGATATCGATAAGGATAATAAGTTGAGCAACCACAATATGTACAGGGCTAGTGAGTTGGTTACAGAGATCGATAATCTATCCGAAGAATTTACTAAAAACATCGACCAGTTTGCGGTCGACATGTATTATCGCCTCGGACTCCCCAAAAAGAAGGATTCCACTGCACGCAAAAGACAGCGGGACACGACGGTACAGCAGGTGATGGATGTCTTTACCAATGACAGAAAGACCAAAATCCTGCAAACGGCCTTGGATAATGTTAGAGGTTCAAAGAAATCTGTAGAGGCTAAAAAGAGTCAGTTCAAACAAAAAATAAAACGACTCAACAAACACGAGATCGCCTTTCATGAGAAATTCGCCTTGGCCATTGCCTGTATCATCCTCTTCTTTGTAGGAGCCCCGTTGGGAGCCATTATTAGAAAGGGAGGTATGGGATTGCCCATGGTCGTGGCCGTGCTCTTATTCCTCACCTATCATTTTATTGGGATTTTTGCCAAGAACAGTGCCGAAGATGGGACCATGCATCCTTTTATTGCGAGTTGGTTGAGCACCTTTATCATGTTCCCACTAGGAATTTGGCTCACGTATAGAGCTACGACCGATCAGGGGATTTTCGATATGGATGCCTTCCTGCAACGCTTCAATTTCCTAAAAAAGAAAAAAGACGAACCCGAAATTGTCGAAGAACCCATTTTATTAACGCAGCACGAAAAAGCTATGGTATTGTCCAGGACCGAGGATCAATTAATGGATATTGTAAAGAACTACCGTCAATATGATTATTCCGAAGATGTGCGAAAAGCTTCGTTGCGCGAACTAAAACTGAAAGGGTATACCGAGGAACAACTTAAAATGTCTCGGAATTTTGAAAACGCCAAGTACTCAAGTGCCCATACTGAATTCAAGAGTTTTAAGAAACATTCAAAAAAGGCCTTACTGTTTTATGGGCTTTCCTTATTGTCTTTTTTCTTCCTAATTCTAGCCGCAACCCTAGACCTTCATTTGTTCGGCGGCATAGCGGAAGTGCTCTTTTATTTGCGCCCCTTATTCATTATCGTATTCATCTACTATGCTGTTAGAGGAGCACTTAATGAAATCAAGTTCTATGAGGCACTTGGCAAGAAAAGGGAAACCGGAATTACCTGGATCATACTGCTCTTTGGGTTACTGTTATACGTCCTCATTTTTTTCTACACCAAAAAAAGAATGAAGGAAGAATTGCAAATGATTCGTTAAGTCCATTATTTCCTATAATCCAATCGGCTACATTCCCTATCTTTGCAGGAGCAAAAAGTAGATTATGCTTACTACCGAAAACAGTACTGCCATTCAGTTGAACACCATAGAGGAAGCCATTGCCGATATTCGTGCTGGCAAAGTTGTAATTGTCGTTGACGATGAAAACCGTGAGAATGAAGGGGATTTCATTGCTGCCGCAGAAAAAGTGACGCCAGAAATGATCAATTTCATGGCTACCCATGGAAGAGGGCTTATTTGTGCGCCTCTTACCGAACAACGATGTAAGGAGTTGGAGCTCAACATGATGGTTGAAAACAACACCGTATTGCATCATACACAATTCACAGTTTCGGTAGATCTTATTGGTCACGGCTGTACGACAGGTATTTCGGTGCATGATCGCTCCAAGACCATTCAGTCCCTTGTGAATCCTGATACCAAAGCATCGGATCTAGGTCGCCCTGGGCATATTTTCCCATTGAAAGCCAAAGAAGGTGGCGTGCTGAGAAGAACAGGACATACGGAAGCCGCTATCGATCTTGCTCGCTTGGCAGGACTACAACCTGCGGGTATACTTGTAGAAATTCTGAATGAAGATGGAACCATGGCCCGCCTTCCCCAATTGGTTGAGGTAGCTAAAAAATTCGATCTGAAGCTTATTTCCATTGAAGATCTTGTGGCCTATAGAATGGAGCATGATTCCTTGATTGAAAAAATGGAAGATTTCGATATCAATACCAAATTCGGAAGCTTCCGCTTACGGGCCTACAAACAAACGACTAATGATCAAGTCCACATTGCCCTTACCAAAGGAAGTTGGGCCAAGGATGAAGCAGTTGCCGTTCGAGTGAATTCCACTTTGGTGAACAATGATATCCTGGGAACCCTTACCAACAATGCGGATAAAAAGCTTGACAATATGTTCAAGGCGATTAATTCGGAAGGAAAAGGTGCCATTGTGTTTATCAATCAGCAAAGTCAGTCACTAAACTTGTTGAATCGTTTGTCGCAACTTCGTGAAATGCAGGACGGAGAAACGGTGGTGAAAGCCCCAAGGATTGAAATGGATAACAAGGATTTCGGTATCGGTGCACAAATCCTACACGATCTCAACATTAGTAAAATCCGATTGGTTTCCAACCGGGAACAGGGAAAGCGTGTGGGAATGATTGGCTACGGACTGGAAATTACAGACTATATTCCTTTTTAAGCACTTCTGAAATTACCTCAGCCATTTTAGTGGCTCTTTCGTGTACATCTTCCGAAGACCAACCTATTTTCACCAATGAAGAAATGGTTCGTCCCATCCATGCATCACTGGCTGAAAAATCGGTAGCATTCAAATCCTGTATCTGATTTCTGATTTCAGAAGGTACATTTCCTAGAGCCTTAAGATCTCTTAGGTGTTCCCAACCATTAATATAGTGCCAGTTATTGGTGTACCAATAAAAACAAGCATCCACACCGGCTTCACTTAATGTTTTATGCGCTTTTTGGGTAAGCTCAATTGAGGGAAGGAAGAAATTCAGGAAAGAATAATTTTCCTCTCCTCCATCGGGTACTCTTCTAAAAGTGACACCACTCACCTGCTCCAAGGCATTTCTCATAATGGTATAGTGTTCCTTTTGTTTGGCGAGGAAATGATCGAATTTACTCAATTGCCCTAAGCCCACGGCTGCATGCAATTCAGAGATACGAAAATTATAACCCAATGCCGGATGGGTTTCGGCACCGCGATCCTTGCCCACATGGTCGTGCCCATGATCTTGGTACTGATCTGCATGTACAGCATACTGTTTATTATTGGTAATAACGGCTCCGCCTTCTCCACAGGTAATGGTTTTTACAAAATCGAAAGAGAAACACCCTAAATCTCCATAGCTTCCCAAAGGTTTCCCTTTGTAGGTACCGCCTATGGCTTGACAGGCATCTTCCAGTAGTATGAGGTCATGTTTATCACAAATGGCCTGTAGTGCGTCCAAATCGGCCATGGAACCGCACATATGCACGGGCATGACACAACGGGTTTTATCGGTAATGGCTGCTTCCACAGCAGCGGGATCCAAAGTGAGGGTATCATCAATATCCACTAAAACTGGAACCGCACCCAACATCATGATCGACTCAAAACTAGCTACGAAGGTAAAGACAGGCATGATCACCTCATCCCCTGCTCCCACACCGGCAGAAGCCAATGCTACGGTTAGGGCCGAAGTTCCACTGGAAACCAATTGGCAATGCTCTACCTGCATGCGCTGGGCAAAAGCCGTTTCGAACTCCTTGGCTTTCCAGTGTCCGTTTCGCATTCCGTCGAAACCATAGCGCATAAGCACGCCACTATCCAATACATCGTTTACGTGTTTTCTTTCTTCTTCTCCAAAGGCTTCAAATCCTGGCATAGCAATCTAATATTTTGAGGTTAGGTAACGTTTGTAAGACGTGTTGCAAAGATAAGGGTTGCGTTTATGGGGTGCAATGATAATATACTATATTGCAATGAAACCGAAAACTATGGTAAATGGTTTATAACATATGAACAACGAGCAACAGTATTGGTCCCAACGCTACATAGAAAACCGTACTGGTTGGGATTTAGGGCAGGTTTCCACTCCCATAAAGGAATATGTAGATCAATTAAAGGACAAGGAGCTGAAGATTTTAATTCCCGGAGCAGGTAACGCCTACGAGGCAGAATATATGTTTCGGGTAGGTTTTAATAATCTGTACATTATCGATATCTCTCCCCTTCCGTTGAAAAACTTTAAGGAGCGTGTTCCCGATTTTCCTTCAGATCAAATTATAGAGGGCGACTTTTTCAAATTGAAGGACAGCTTCGATCTCATCATAGAACAAACCTTTTTCTGTTCTTTTCCGCCTGTAGATAACAATCGGGAAAGGTATGCGGCCAACATGCATAAGTTATTGTACGACAACGGCAAACTTGTGGGACTTTGGTTCGACTTTCCTCTGACTGGGGATCTTACCAAGCGACCTTTTGGGGGAACCAAAGCTGAATACGAATCGTTGTTCTCGCCCTATTTTGAATTGAAAACCTTGGAAGCATCCTACAATTCAGTTCCCAATCGTGGGGCAAAAGAACTTTTCGGGATATTAATTAAAAAGAAAGAAGATGATATTTAAAACGCATTCCCTATCCTCACCACAATCCAAGTATATAGAATCTGTTTTTCATTTCAAAAACTTTACTCCAGACCATTCCATAGAAAGGGTAGTTCCTACAGGGCATATATTTATCATTTTTGAATTGGACGGTTTTGTGCGAAACACGTACGATAATGATACCCTAAAACCGAATCGGGAGTTTACCAAGGTTTGGATTTCGGGCATGCACAAAAATTACATATCCATTTCGGCTCATCAGGATTCCGAAATGTTCGTAATTCAATTCAAACCTTTTGGGGCACATCCCTTTTTCCACTTCCCGATTCACAAATTGAACGACCGTATCTTGCCTTCGGATGAACTCTTCGGAAATGAATTACTCGAATTACGCGAGGCCCTTTTAGCTAAGGAAACTTCGGAAGAAAAATTTCAACGAGCTGAAAAATGGTTAACAGGTCGATTTCAAATAGAGAAAACGCCACCAAACGAATTGCTTGGGGTAATTGAGGAGTTGCAAACAAAATCGGTAGCCAACTACAACCGTATCATTGAAAACTATTCTAAAACGCATAAGCATTTGATAGATCAGTTTAAAAAATACGTAGGGCTTACCCCTAAATATTACCAGCGAATCTTGCGATTCAATGAAATTTTGCAACAAATTCATAAGGCTGAAAAAATAGAATGGTCGCAAATTGCCTATCAATGCGAATATGCGGATCAGTCCCATTTTATTAAAGAATTCAAACATTTTTCTGGTTTGAATCCACAGAAGTTCATAAAGAATGATTTTCATAATGATGAACCTAACTTTTTCCCTTTAGACAGGGAAGGTTAATTTTTTACTATCCCAAGAGTTTTGCTTCCCGTAATATTGTTCCACAACTTAAAACAACGTATTATGGATTTAGTAACTGCATTCGGAAACATTAAATGGCTCTCCGTTATCGGAGCCGCAGTCTCTTCATTTCTCATTGGTGGGATTTGGTATGGACCTCTTTTTGGAAGGGCTTGGATGACAGAATTCGGTTTTACCGAGGAGGACTTAAAAAAACGAAGTATTCCAAAGACCTTCGGACTTTCCCTTATATTGGCCTTTATTGCGGCTACTATTCTGGAAATGTTCATTGGTCCGAAGGCAGATCTGGCATTTGGTGCCAGCGCAGGATTCTTTGCCGGTTTTGGTTGGGTAGCTATGCTATTGGGAATTCTTTATTTATTTGAAATGAAATCACTGAAAGCTTATTTAGTTAACGCAGGCTACTGTGTTGTAACATTAACAGTAATGGGTACCATTCTCGGTGCTTGGTAACAATATAATTATGGAAAAAGGACTACTGGAAAAAACAGGAAAGCCGTTGGATCATTGGATTAAAATAGTGAAGGCTTCCAAAATTGAAAAACATAAAGCCATTATCGATTTCTTGAAAACCGAACACGGGTTCACCTATGGATACGCCAATTTCGTTTCACTTAAAGCCCGAAAATCGGACGCGGGATCTATGGATGATATCGATTTGCTAACCAATCAGTACAAAGGGAAAGAACAGTTAAAGCCCTTGTACGATTTGCTACACGCTAACATAAGTGCCTTGGGGAATGATGTTACTATTACCCCAAAAAAAGACAGTGTAAGTTTTATACGAAAGCGACAGTTTGTATTGGTAAAACCAGCCACCAAAACCCGAATTGACTTGGGATTGAAATTGAAAGGCAATACTATTACGGAACGCTTGGAAAATTCCGGTCCATTTGGTGCTATGTGTACCCACAGGGTTCGATTAACTTCAATAGATGAAATTGACACGGAACTCATGGATTGGATTAAGGAGGCATACGATAGAGCAGAATAATAGATTAGGGACAGAAAAATTCATTACGATAAGTCTCATTCAATATTCAAAACAGTAACTTTGAAAGACAGCCCTGCCAAGGGTTGTCTTCTTTGTTTAAAATAGGAGCAATGCATTTAAATGTCCGAGAAATAACACATCAAGATATTCCAGGCCTTTTGGCCTACTGGCTGGAATCGGATGATGAATTCATAGTGGGAATGGGTGTGGATCTTTCTAAAATTCCATCCCGAGAAGCATTGCAGCAAATGTTTTCAGAACAAATCGGAGCTCACTATAAAGAAAAAAAGGCCTATGCCTTGATCTGGGAAATTGATGGCATCGCATCTGGCCATACCAACATTAATCAGATTGAATTTGGAAAGCAAGCCCATATGCATTTACATTTATGGCATGGTGCCCATCGGAAAAAAGGTATGGGAACGGCATTGGTCCAACAATCCCTCCCCTTTTATTTCGAAAACTACCAACTTGAGGTATTGTATTGCGAACCCTTTGCTTTAAATCCTGCCCCCAATAAAACCTTGTCAAAATTGGGGTTCGAATTCATCAAAAACTATGAAACCATTCCAGGTTCGATAAACTTTATGCAAGAAGTGAACCAGTGGAAACTGACAAGAGAACAATTTCTAAAAGGTTGAATGAAAACCCGTTATTCAGAAAAATTCAAACTAAAATCGGATGCTGCTCAGAAAAAATATGCTAAGGTCGAAGCCAACGATCCGGATTGAGGTAGAACATCTTTTTCCATCCCTGTACGGCTTCAGTATCCCGCAATCCCAAATACGGAAATGGAGTGGTGATCGCATAATGCAAATGCGGGGGTTTTCCCTTGGCATTCCCAGTATCTCCAACAGTTCCCAATTGAGATCCCATTTTTACAGGTTGCAGCGGAAATGCATCGATACGATCCAAATGGGCATAATAATGAAATCGCCATTTTGGTCCCAGTACCATGACAGACTTCCCTCCTTTTCCACCTTCATGGGTGTACACTACAATCCCATAGGTCGCTGCTGTTACCGGGGTTCCTTTTTCTTCAAAAATATCGATTCCTTTGTGGGTAATCGAAGAACCCCAAGGATAGGCCCAAAAAGAATTCACGTCCCAATCGGCTGTAGTCGCTCCCTGAACGGGAATGGACATAGGCTGTGGTAACAAGAAGCCAACTACTAAAACCACCAAGACAAAAATGGAATAGTTGCGGTATTTCTTTCGAAAAAACAACCAGAAAAACCCTGTAATGAGGGTCGTAAGAAAATTGCGCGTGGTACGGGTAATCATTGCCTTAAGATACAATAAATACCCAATGGCATTAATTCATTTCGATCACCACTTCTTCGACGCCGCGCCGAACTTTCTTCAAATCGGAAAATAAATCGTCTTCGGCACGATACCCTACAGGAAGCACCAATACGGAAGACAATCCTTTTTCGGCAAGCCCTAAGAAATCGTTGTATTTAAGCGGTTCAAAACCTTCCATAGGACATGCATCTATGCCTTCCAGTGCACAAACGGTAAGTAGATTACCCAAGGCAATGTAGGCTTGCTTTGCCATCCAAAGGGAAACATCGGCAGTTTCTTTGGCACCAAAGGATTCCAGCAAGTGATCCTCGAAGGACTCCAAAATCTCGCGTGGTGTATTGCGAATATCTACGACCCGGTTAAAATGTCCCTTGATATAGTCTGGTGAGATGGTATTTTCCCGACAAATTACCAATACGTGAGAAGCGTCGCGTACTTGCAATTGATCCATGGACAACGGAACCAATTGCTCCTTGATCTCTTGATTAGAGATTACCAACATTTTCAATGGCTGCAATCCATAGGAAGTTGCCGTTAAATTGAAGGCATCCTTAAGGATTTGAATCTGTTCTTCCGATAGTTTTTTGGAAGGATCAAACTTTTTACAAGCGTAGCGCCATTTTAATTTTTCAATGATTTGAGAAGCCATAATAATTCACCTTAACTTTACGGTACAAAAATACGCATCCCTGCGTTGGATTTTGGCAAACACCATCGAATAATTCAATCGCACCAAAAAGAAATATTATGTCCGATATTGACCAACGTATCAACCGTAGTGAAACCCGTATTTTCAGAGCGGTTTTTCCCAATACCACCAATCATTACGACACCTTATTTGGCGGTACTGCCCTTCATATGATGGACGAGGCCTCATTTATATGTGCCACGCGCTTCAGTCGCAAGAAGGTGGTTACCGTTTCTACAGATAAGATCGACTTTACAACACCCATCCCTCAAGGAACCATTGTAGAGTTGGTAGCCCGGGTGGACAAAGTGGGCAGATCCAGTTGTGTGGTGAAAGTAGATATCTTTATGGAAGACATGTACAGTGATAAAAGGGATAAAGCGGTAACAGGCTATTTTACTTTTGTGGCCGTGGGTGATGACAAGAAGCCTATTCCTATAGTGGGGTAGTATTAATAATAACAAAAAACGCCTCACCTTACGGTGAAGCGTTTTGCTTGCGGAGGAAGAGGGATTCGAACCCCCGGAGGTGTGACCCTCAACAGTTTTCAAGACTGCCGCATTCGACCACTCTGCCATTCCTCCTTTAGCGGGTGCAAATATACAAGGCTTTTTCTTTTTCTGAAAACAAATTTTGAAGAATCCACTTAAAAGGTTGATGTTTAAAATTCAATCAGAAGATGATAAATTCTACACTTCATAATTGCCCATGATTACTTTTCAAATAAGTGATTCTTGTACTTAAAAGACTTTTAATCTATCGTTTTATCACCTTCTTCACCGTTACTTTGTCCACTGCCTCCAACTTGAAAAAGAACAAACCACTGGGCAGGTGGGCCACATCCAAAGTGGTGAGGTTTCCTTCACGTTCCATCATTTTTTCGCCACGTACTCCATATACGGTAAGTCGGGTAATAGGCTCTTGGGATTGTATGGTAAGTTGGTCATCCACTGGATTGGGAACCAATCGTACGGCCAAGGCATTGTTATCCTCCACCCCGGCTATGGTGGTGTTTTCGTACCAAGCGAGCTTATCGTCATTCTGCGAAGCGGATAACACATCCATATCGGTATCGTTATCGAGATCGGCAGCAAAAACTTGTCTTGTACTGAGCAAATCGACTGTAATAATGATTTCAGAGCTAAAATTGCCCGCGCCATCCAAATTCTCATACCATGCCACTTTTCCATCCACAGAAGAACCAGAAATCACATCCATATCATCGTCATTATCCAGATCGGCAGCATAAACCGATAATGCGAATACTGCTTGATCGGTAATCACCTGTTCTGGGCCAAAAGTGCCTTGCCCGTCTAAATTTTCAAACCATGCCACCTTGTCCGCTGCATTAGTAGTTGACAATACATCATTATCATTGTCTCCATCTAAATCTACAGAAAATACACTCGATACCGTTAACGCACTCCCCGCTATAATCTGTTGGGAGCCAAAACTTCCAAACCCATCTTCATTTTCATACCATGAAACCGTTACGGAACCAGATGAAGAGCCAACAACATCTAAATCCAGATCGCCGTCAATATCCACAAGTATAACGGATCGCGAATTAGATGCCCCATCATTTATAGACTGTCTTGGACCAAAGTTGCCCAATCCATCTAAATTTTCAAACCAAGAGACACCATTAAAATCCGAACCAAGTACCACATCCGGGTCGTTATCACCATCAATATCCTCGACACGCATGTTGTATGACCCCGCTCCAGGGCTTGACCCATCATAAATTCCATGGGTAACATCAAAAGTTCCCAAGCCATCCGTATTTTCGTACCATACCAAGGCATCCAAGAATGGACTTACAGCTAATATGTCCATATCATTATCCCCATCGAGATCAGCTGCGACCACATTTTCGGGTATGCTAAGATTTGAAATTTCAATGGCTGGTCCAAAAGTCCCTTGACCATCCAAATGTTGATACCAAGTAACCGTGTTGCCAAAGCGATTGGCAGAGACTACGTCCTTAAAATTATCCCCATTCAAATCGGCCACAAAAAGCGATTGGGTGCCATCGGCATCATCAGCAATAATCTGTTGAGAACCAAATTGGGCTATTGCATAATGGCACACCATATTCGATAAGAGCACCCATAATAAACCTGGGTGGATTGCAAGTTTCATTCTAGCAGCCACCTCTTACCGTTTGATCACCTTCTTCACCGTTACTTTGTCCACTGCCTCCAACTTAAAAAAGAACAAACCACTGGGCAGGTGGGCCACATTCAATGAGGTGAGGTTTCCTTCCCGTTCCATCACTTTTTCACCACGTACTCCGTATACGGTAAGCCGGGTAATAGGCTCATGGGATTGTATGGTAAGTAGGTCATCCACTGGATTGGGAACCAATCGTACGGCCAAAGCCCTGTTGTCTTCCACCCCGGCTATGGTGGTGTTTTCGTACCAAGCGAGCTTATCGTCATTCTGCGAAGCAGAGAGTACATCCATATCGGTATCATTGTCCAGATCGGCTGCAAATACTTGCCTTGTACCCAACAAACTTTCCGTAATTATATTTTGGGAACTAAAATCTCCGAGACCATCCATATTTTCAAACCAAGCCACTTTTCCATCCACGGAAGAACCCGATATTACATCCATATCATTGTCATTGTCCAGATCGGCTGCATAAACAGAAATGGCAAACACTGCTTGATCGGTAATGACTTGTTCGGGACCAAAAGTTCCCTGGCCATCCAAGTTCTCATGCCATGCTATTAAGTCATGTGAAGCCATAGCAGTAATAATATCTATGTCGTTATCACCATCCAGATCGGCACAAAATAGGGAGCTGGTGGAAGTAGTCGTATTGGCTACCATAATGTTAGTACTGAAATCTCCCATCCCATCTAGATTTTCGAACCAATAGAGGCTATTGGCGCCAGAACCATTAGCCACTAGGTCTAAATCATTATCCCCGTCAATATCAACGGCACTTATATTTCGAGTAACCGAAATATCTGTTGATACCTGTTGTTGTGAGCCAAAATTGCCAAGACCATCTAAGTTCTCGAACCATGATACTCCATCAAAATTAGATGCCATGGCCACATCTAAATCATTGTCACCATCCAAATCTGCAGCTACCATTGCATAGGCCCCAATCCCTACACTGGTGCCATCGAAAATGCCATGGGAAACATCGAAGGTCCCTAAACCATCTGTATTCTCATACCACAAAACTGAGTCATTGGCCAAGGAATTGGCTAAAACATCTAAGTCATTATCACCATCAACATCGGCAGCTACTACCGTTTTGGGTTCATTTAAAAAGGCAATTTCTATTTCGGGTCCGAAGGATCCTTGCCCATCCAAATGTTTATACCATGCAATCGAATTTTCAAACCGATTGGCAGAGACTACATCCTTAAAATTATCCCCATTCAAATCGGCCACAAAAAGCGTTTGAACCCCATCGGCTTCAATGCTTATAATTTGCTGGGAGCCAAATTGGGCTACGGCATAATGGCACACCATATTCGATAAGAGCACCCATAAAAAACATGGGTAGATTGTAAGTTTCATTCTAGCAGCCACCTCTTACCGTTTGATCACCTTCTTC
>JAHQVM010000113.1 GCA_019634365.1 Flavobacteriaceae bacterium
CCGACAAAAATGTTCCTTTGATCGATCGTCTTCGATTCTTAGGGATTTTCAGTAATAATCTGGATGAGTTTTTCAAGGTTCGCTATGCAACCGTCAAACGTATCGTGGATGTGGGAAAAACCGGTAAGAGTGTGTTGGGTGGTGAAAAAGCCAAAGATTTATTGGAAGAAATAACCAAAATTGTAATTGCCCAACAGAGTAGGAGTCTGGAAATATTTCGAAGCATTGAAAAAGAACTGGAGGCGGAGAATATTTTCATTATTACTGAGGACGATATTAATGAAACCCAAGCTGAATTCATAAACGAATATTTTTTCAAAAAGGTCAACCAAGAGCTTACCACCATTATTTTAAATGATCTTACCGAATTTCCGCTGCTTAAAGACACCGCTGCCTATTTGGCCGTAAAAATGGTTATTAAAAACGACGATTCCGAGGAGGATGTTCCTAACCGTTACGCCTTGATTGAAATCCCAAAGGGAATAGATCGTTTTGTGGTACTACCAAAGAAGGGCGACAAGAATTATATCATCATCCTGGATGATTTGATACGGTACTGTTTGGACAGCATTTTTACCATGTTTGAGTTTAAGTCCATTTCGGCACACATGATCAAGATTACTCGAGATGCGGAACTGGACATTGACAATGACTTGACCAAGAGTTTCATCGAAAAAATATCCTCCAGTGTAGAAAGCCGTAAAATCAGCGACCCGGTTCGCTTTGTTTATGACAAGAGCATTGACAAGGACACCCTACAATTTTTAAAGGACAAGATGAACATTGTGGATACCGATAGTGTCATTCCCGGCGGTAGGTACCATAACCGACGAGATTATATGGGATTCCCAAGTTTGGGTAGAAGCGATCTAATGTATGATAAAATAGAACCCCTGCCCGTAAAAGGATTCAGTATGAAGGGAAGTCTATTGGAACTGATAGCGGACAAAGACTATATGATTTATACCCCTTACCAATCATTTAGCTATGTGACCAAGTTCCTAAGAGAGGCGGCTTTAGATCCTAAGGTACGCACAATCAAACTTACGGTGTACCGATTGGCGGATGACAGCCAGGTAGCGTCTTCACTAATCAATGCTGCGAAAAATGGGAAACAAGTTACAGTTCAGATTGAGCTGCAGGCCAGATTTGACGAACGTGCCAACATTAATTATGCAAACCAGTTACAAGAGGAAGGTGTCAATTTGATTTTTGGAGTGCCAGGTCTGAAGGTGCACAGCAAGATTTGCATGATTGAAAGGGAAGAAGGGGATGGCATCAAACGCTATGGGTTTATAAGTACGGGTAACTTCAACGAATCTACTGCGAAGATTTATACCGATTTTACCTTGTTTACTTCCCACGAAGGCATTCTTAAGGATATGGGCAAGGTATTTGGCTTCTTTGAAACCAACTACAAGATTTACAAGTACAAGCACCTAATTGTATCCCCCCACTACACAAAAAATACTTTCATTAAGCTTATTGATAATGAAATTGCCAATGCCCTTGTGGGCAAAGAAGCATTTATAAAGTTGAAGATGAACAGCTTCACATCGTATAAGATGGTGGACAAGTTATACGAAGCAAGCAGGGCGGGTGTTAAGATACAAATGATAGTTCGCGGTATTTGCTGTCTTATCCCAGGTGTTCCTGGAATGAGCGAGAACATTGAGGCCATTAGCGTGGTCGACAAGTTTTTGGAGCATCCCAGGGTATTCATTTTTGGCAATGATGGTGATACTAAGGTGTATATATCCTCTGCAGATTGGATGACCCGAAATCTAGATTTTAGGGTGGAAGTAGGTTGTCCTATTTATGATCCTGATATCAAGCAGGAACTTTTGGATACTTTCGAGATATCATGGAGTGACAACGTAAAGGCCCGTGTTTTTTCAGAAAAACAGGACAATGCCTATCGTGAAAGAGTGGAGGGGCATCCGGACATAAGATCACAATTTGCTCTGTATGACTATTATAGAGATAAGCTAGAATCTTAAAACACGGTAAGTTTGGTCATACGTAAGTACGCAGCAATTGATATTGGTTCCAATGCCGTAAGATTGCTGATAACCAATGTTATTGAGCAGGAAGACAAGCACGCCACCTTTAGAAAAAGTGAGATTGTACGCGTACCCGTTCGGTTGGGCGAGGATTCTTTCTTGCGTGGACACATATCCGAACACAGTATCACCCGATTGACCAAAACCATGAAATCCTTCGATTTGCTCATGCAAGTTTATGGAGTGGAGAAATATATGGCCTGCGCTACCTCTGCATTAAGGGAAGCGCAGAATGGCAATGAAGTGGTGGAAAAAGTTCACAGTGACTCCGGCATACAAATCGAGATTATCGATGGAAAAAGGGAGGCTGAAATCATTGCCTCTACCGATTTGAAAGACATCATCAAGAGTGATAAGAGCTATTTGTATGTGGATGTTGGAGGAGGAAGTACGGAATTCACATTCTTTAAGAATAGCAAGCCCTTGGTCTCCAAATCGTTCAAAATAGGGACAGTTAGAATCTTAAGCGATTTGGTGGACGATGCCGTATGGGACGATGTGCGGGCATGGATTACAACGTTTGTTGGTCCCGATAGCAATATCGAGATAATCGGTTCGGGTGGGAACATCAACAAATTGCACAAGATGTCCGGGAGAAAAATGGGCCAACCGCTTTCTTATATTTGGCTAAATGCCCAATATCATTTTCTGAACAGTATGGACTACGATGACCGGGTTTCCGAATTGGGATTAAACCAAGATAGGGCCGATGTGATCATACCTGCGGCCAAAATATTCTTGAATGCCGCTAAATGGAGTAAGGCCAAGAAAATTCATGTTCCCAAAATCGGCCTTGCTGATGGAATGATTAAAACATTGTACTACCAAGGTTAACCGTGCATGGTTTCTTTTTTGCCCAGGTTTTTCATTAATTCCGCCTCGTATTCCAGCAAGCTTTCCCATTTTTTATCCACTTCTTCCCTGTTACCATATTCTCGGGCGAATTTCAGGAACATGGTGTAGTGGTTTGCTTCGCTTACCATTAAATTCCGGTAGAACTCGGACAGTTCTTGGTCCTGGATCTCTTCTGAAAGTAATCGAAAGCGTTCACAACTTCTTGCCTCAATAAGGGCGGCGTACAAAAGCTTATGGACCAAATGTGTCTCCCTGCTCCCCCCTTTGGGAAAGAATTTCATCAACTCAAGCACGTATTCATCTTTGCGTTCTCTTCCCAACACCCAACCTCTTTTCAGGATTTTATCATGGACCATGTTAAAATGGCCCATTTCTTCCCGTGCCAATGCGGTCATTTCCTTTACCAGTTCGGACTTTTCTGGGAATCCTATGATCAGTGATATGGCGGTACTAGCGGCCTTTTGCTCACAGTACGCATGATCAGTTAGTATTTCTTCAATGTTCTTTTCAACGATGTTCACCCATCTGGGGTCCGTAGGAAGTTTTAGTCCTAGCATATTTTTTTAATTCTGTTCAGTTGCAAAGATAAAAGGAATGGGTATTTCGGTTTAGAAATCCAAGTCAAACTCCTTTCTCAAAAGGTCGATAGCGGGGTTTTTCTCCTTGAGCTTTTCATATTTTTCGGCAGGTGTGAAGGCAAATTTCTTTGCAGTTTCCTCATTAACGGTAATTTGTAGTGAAATGGAAAAATTGTTGAGTTTGGATTTAAGATAATCCAGAACCAAACTCTGCTCCAGTTCCACTTCTTTTTTCATGGTGCTGTTGGGAAGTTCAATCCAAATGGTATCCCCATTTTTTAATTTGGGAACATCGGTTTGGAGGTTACTGGCCAATATTTTTCTTCCCTTTTTATTGAGTTTGTCCACAAAATCGTTCCAATGTTCCTGCATTGCCTCTTCTGTGAAGGTTTCCTTGGGCAGTTGTTCCTGGGAGAGATTCGGTGAATTGACCTGCACGTGGGCTTTTTTAGCCTTTATACTGGATAACGATAAACCAGAAACCCGTTTGGATGGACTAGCAAGCTCAATCTTCTTTTTGGGTTCGTACTTAGGATTTGGTTCCTGTAACGGCTCTACAGCTACTGGCTCAACTTCCCCAATAGGTTCTGCGACAACTGGTGTTTCGGGTTCTTTGACAGGTTCCTTCTGTACGGGTGATGGGGGCCTAGTTTGGACTTCGGCAGTGGATAAATCCACGAACTGGGAAGCCGGAATTATGAAATCACGCTTTTTTTTTTCGCCTGAAAAAGTGAGCGAGGCCAGCTTCATCAAGGTAAGCTCCACCAAAAGACGTTGGTTTTTACTCGCTTTATATTTAAGGTCACACTCGTTGGCTAAGTCCAGGGCCTTTAGCAAAAACCCCTTTTCAGCTTTTTTGGCCTGTTGATGATAATGATCTTTCACATCCTCACTGACTTCCAGCAAAGTCGTGGTATCTGGATGTTGGCACACCATCAAATCCCTGAAATGTGAAGCAAGTCCTGAGATAAAGTGATGACCGTCGTAACCTAGTGAAAGTGTTTTGTTGAACAGCAATAGCAATTCAGGAATATTGTTCCCCAAAATCAAATCTGTGGCAGCGAAATAGGTATCATAATCCAGCACATTCAAATTCTCCGTAACCGCCTTTCTTGTCAGTTTTTGCCCAGCAAAACTCACTACACGGTCAAAGATGGAGAGCGCATCACGCATGGCTCCATCCGCTTTTTGGGCTATGATGTGGAGTGCACCTTCTTCAGCTTCCACACCTTGCTGCTCTGCGATGTATTTCAAATACGCAGTGGCATCTTTTACGGTGATGCGTTTAAAGTCGAATATTTGACATCGGGAGAGTATGGTTGGGATGATCTTGTGCTTCTCCGTGGTCGCCAAGATGAAAATGGCGTGTTTTGGAGGTTCCTCCAAAGTTTTTAGAAAAGCATTGAAGGCAGACTGCGAGAGCATGTGAACCTCATCAATAATATACACTTTGTATTTCCCAACTTGAGGAGGGATACGTACTTGGTCGATGAGACTGCGGATGTCATCCACAGAATTATTGGAAGCTGCATCCAACTCAAAAATATTGAAGGCAAAATCCTCTTCTTCCCTCTCGGTACCATCTTGGTTTATCTGTTTGGCGAGAATTCTGGCGCAGGTGGTCTTACCCACCCCTCTAGGACCACAAAACAGCAGTGCCTGTGCCAGGTGATCGTTCTCAATGGCATTTAACAAGGTGTTGGTTATGGCTTCCTGCCCCACAACATCCTTGAAAGTCTGTGGGCGATATTTACGGGCGGATACTATAAAAGGTTCCAAACCATGAAGATTGCTGTTCAATACAAATATAAAAATAGCGATAAGCAAACACGCCCTGTAAGACCTTTGTAACCTTTTTTTTATTAACAATCAACGTATCTTTGCAATAGCAGGCCACCTTATCGCTGCAACATTAGTTGGAGAGGAAAGTCCGGACACCGTAGTGCGGCATAGCGGGTAACGCCCGTCCACCGAAAGGTGAGGACCAGTGCAACAGAAAGCAAGTACAGTTCGGCTGTAGTGAAATCAGGTAAACTCTATGCGGTGAAACGCCATGTAAACCAA
>JAHQVM010000114.1 GCA_019634365.1 Flavobacteriaceae bacterium
CATTAATGGAAAGAAAAATAATTAGTTTTCTAAAACACCATCATTGGTAATGGTAATATTGGATGACTGGCAACAATCCGACAATGGGAAATTGGCTGAACACAGCGGGATCCCATTCGTGGAAGCATAAATATTCGCACCACTAAATCCAGGTCCCAAAAGGAAGGTTGCAGAGTTGGTGCCCTGTCCACTTATTAAGGTAATTCCGCTTCCAAAGGCACTCCAATTCACACCTTGACCCGGTCCAGCTCCCGAGAAGGTAAAGGTTACCTGATCTCCGGCCGTTCCGCAATTGGGTCCAGTAATGGCACAGGAAGGTTGGAAGCAAGGATCAATAATATAAGTATCCTTACAATCGAATGCACCGCCAATGGCCATGATCTGCCCGCCTGAGAAGTTTGAGCCAAGATTAAAGGTTTGAGTAGTTCCATTGCCCAAAATGGCCGAAATATCCCCAGATTGAATGGACCAGATTACATTTGAACCTGGCGGATTGGGGTTAAAGGTAAAAGTGATGGAACCTCCAGGAAGTCCGCAGTCTGCATCCGTAGTTAATACACAACTGGGTTTGAATTCCGGGTTGTACTCTAAGTTTTCGGCTACAGTTACCTTTTCCTGAACCTCTGGCTCATTGGTTTCCGGCTCATTGGAACAAGCTGCGAAAAGAATACTGAAACATAAAATGGCTAAATAAAAAAAATGCTTTTTCATAATGAAAATGTTTTAGGATTTGTTAATAATTGTTTCTTGATATTAGGTTGTGCAGTAATGGATGGAATTGTTACCCAGCAAACCAATATTCTTTTTAAAAATTAAATTACTTTAGGCTCTACTTTAAAGCATCTTGTTGTGAAAGAAACCATAGAGCAATTCATATCCCAGTTGTCTTCCTTGGCTTGGGGCCTTCCACTATTAATCATTTTAATTGGTGGCGGATTGTATCTTTTATTGCGGATTCAGTTTTTACCATTTCGTTACTTAGGTCATGCTATTGCTGTGTTACGGGGAAAGTATGATGATGAAAAGGACGATGGGGAAATAAGTCATTTTCAGGCGTTAACAACCGCTCTTTCTGCCACCGTAGGTATGGGGAATATTGCCGGCGTTGCCGTGGCAATTACCCTTGGAGGGCCTGGTGCAGTTTTTTGGATGTGGGTGAGTGCCGTAATTGGGATGTCTACCAAATTTTTTACGGCAACCCTGGCCATTTTGTTTCGAGGGAAAGATTCCGAAGAGAAAATTCAGGGAGGCCCCATGTATTTTATTGAAGAGGGTTTGGGAAAGAAATGGAAGTTTTTGGCGGTATTTTTTAGTATTTCCGGACTTATTGGAGCCCTACCCGTATTCAACGTGAATCAACTAACGCAAGCCATTAATGATATCGTACTGAAACCTTCTGGCGCCTATTTTGGTTTTCGCACCGACATAGTAATTGGACTTGTTTTAGCTGCCATAACTGCCATTGTAATTTTGGGCGGTCTATCAAGGATTAGCAAAACGGCCGAAAAGTTGGTCCCATCCATGGTAGGGTTGTATTTTATCATGGTACTTATAATTATTGGGATCTATATAGAAGAGGTTCCTTATTACTTAAAACTGATTGTAACCGATGCATTTTCAGCATCCTTTTTCGAAGGGGATGCCTTTTTGGGCGGAGTAGTAGGCGGATTGATACTACTGGGAATAAAAAGAGGGGCATTTTCCAATGAGGCAGGTATTGGTACAGCACCTATGGCGCACGGTGCAGCCAAAACCAATGAACCCATTCGGGAAGGACTTGTGGCTATGCTGGGCCCAGCAATAGACACGTTGATCGTTTGTACCTTAACCGCCTTGGCCATTTTGGTGACAGGAGTATGGCAATCTACCCTCGATAATGGTGTTTCCCTTACGGCAGCTGCATTTGGAAATGCAATGCCTTCGTTTGGTAAATATGGCTTAATGGTTTGTATAGCCGTTTTCAGTATTTCATCCTTGTTCTCCTATTCTTACTATGGGACCAAGTGTATGTCGTATTTGTTCGGAAGCCAACATAAGGGGATTTATAATTATTTCTACATTGCCAGTATTATTCTGGGTGCAACAGCCTCTTTGGAAATGATGATCGGGCTCATCGACTCATTCTTTGCCTTTATGGCTATTCCTACCATGACGGCCACCATCATTTTAGCTCCCAAAGTAGTGGCCGAAGCCAAGACGTATTTTAATAAGCTGAAAAAACCTACTTAAGCGTATTGAGAAGGGAATCCAATCGTTTGGAATATTTTTTCGCCCCATCGGGATTTAAATGACTTTGGTTCCAGAAATCCGTTACTTCGAAATTGAGGGTATCCCGTTCCAAATCGAATAATGTCACGTTATCATATTCTTTTAACGTAACTCCCAAAATACTGTCCCGTCGTTTCAGGATATCCGGATGCTTTTTATGGTGATAGGTTTTGTACATGGGAACCAAACAGATTACGACTTGATACTCTTTCGATTTCAGATGATCCAACATTTCGAAATACACTGATGTATTGGTTTTAAAAACCTCCAGATTGGGTTCACGGTTGATCTTGAAATTGGGCATGGCGGCAATTTTGTCAACATCATGGCCCAAAATTTCAAACTGACCGTAAAAGGCATTGGTGTTGAACCCCTGTGCATTGTAAACTTCCTTGCGCTCACCATCCATATAGTATTGAACGATACGTTCCGAAAAATAAGGAGGGTTGGCCAAGAAGGCCAATCGATCCTTGAAATAGACATTGCGTTCAAAATTATTGATGCCGTAGTATTTCAAATAGAAATTGTTTTTCCAGAAATCCTTACCGTTATGTGCAATTTCGAAATGACTATAGGATACCTCGAAGATCACAGTTTTTAGTGCAGGCAGTCGATCTTCAATTCCCTTGAGAAGCTTAAAATCGGTATCATGATGCTGATCGCCAGAAGCAAGGTTGAAGGTGGATGACTGTATCCATTCAGGATTTACTGATTGCCGCATCTGAGAGGAACCCAACACTAAATTCTCGAAAGAATCTTCCCTTCCTTCCAAATAATCTACGTTGGCCTTGAAGGAAGATGGCATACGCAGGGTGGCATATTCAGCAATGCCATACCCCAATACTACAGGGATGAAAAACAAGAGGCAATATGTGGCGAACTTCCTCATCATTAAAATTGAAAATAAATAAAGGCTTCCTTGGGTTCGGCATATCGAATAATGAGGAAGATGAGCACATAATAAATCGCCCATCTCAAGGGTTTAGGAAATTTAATCTCCAATTCTTGAAGCGGGAAAGCCTTGTCTTTTGTCAATACTTCAGCTATAATAAGCGCAATTAAGTACAATAATTTGATACCAATAAGGGATGAAATATGGCTATCGAAATCGAAAGTAAACCACTTTTTTAAAATCAAGAAGGACTGCGCAATATCGTTCGACCGAAAAAACATCGACATTAATATGGCGATCCCGAAAAAATAGATGAAGGACAACACCCTCGGAATCTTATACAGTTTCTTCTGAAGTACCTCGCCATTTTTAAAGAAAGGTATTCGTTCTACTACGAGAATAATTCCATTTACCAGCCCAAACATCACAAAGGTCCAGTTGGCACCGTGCCAAAGTCCAACCAATATCATGGTAACAATCACAGCAAAAATGCGTAGGGTAGGGGTAATCTTTTTTCGACTCCGCAAAATGGGGAAATACACATAATCTGTGAACCATTTGGTTAAAGTAATATGCCAGCGCATCCAGAACTCGGCAATACTAACGGACAAATAGGGGATTTTGAAATTTCGATTCAACTTAAACCCGAACAATTTTGCAGTTCCTATGGCAATATCTGTATATCCGGAAAAGTCACAATAAATCTGAAAAAAGAACAGGAGGGAACCGTAAGCCAGCATCAGCATCCCATGATGCTCTGGTTCGTTGAAAACCATCGTCACAGCAATGCCCAGTTTATCAGCTACCAATATCTTTTTGAACAATCCCCACAAAATCTGACGAAGGCCTTCTTTGGCTTCTTGATAATCGAAAGTGCGCTTGTTCTCAAATTGGGGAAGTAGATCACGAGCACGTTCAATAGGGCCGGCCACCAATTGAGGAAAGAAACTGACAAAACACATAAACTCTAGAAAATTCTGCGTGGGCTTTATCTTATTTCTGAATACATCAATAGTGTAACTCATGGTCTGGAACGTATAAAAGCTAAGCCCTACAGGAATGACCACATTCCAAAAATAGTAGTCTTCTGAAGCTTCAATTCCGAATAAGGAACGGAAGTTTTCCAAGAAGAAGTCAAAGTATTTAAAAGTAAAAAGCACCCCAATATTCCAGGCAATACTTCCCCATAAATACCATCTTCTTGCGCTTTTATTGGAGCGGGTTGCGAGGGCTTTGCCTGCTAGGAAATCCACGACAGAGCTTAAAAAAATGAGTCCCAGAAAACGCCAATCCCATAAGCCGTAGAATACATAACTTGCTAGGAGCAATAAGATGTTTTGGGATTTTCGCCTTTCTGCACCAATGATCCAGTACATTGCGAAGACAATGACCAAGAAGAAACCAAAATCGAATGAGTTAAATAACATTAATGGGCTAAAATAGAAAAAGCCGCTTTATGCGGCTCTTTTTTTAATGGATCATTTTTTACTGTACAATGATCTCTATATTGTCGAATCCAATTTCATCCCTTAATCCGGACCCCGCCAAATCATCTCCAGCGATTCTCATATAGATAAAATCACCTGGAGGAACACTTACCGCTGGAGTGCCATTCTGGGTTCCTACAAATTGAAACCCATTGGTGTCAGACCCTGCCACAGTATCGTAGGTCGCAAAATTTATATAGTTGATTCCATCAATAGAATATTGAAATGTATAGCGACTGCTTCGGTTTTGATCATTGTTTGCATAAACATCTACTCTAAATTCGATCATTGACAAGGTTCTGCCCGTTGAATTGGGAACACGAATGGTAACATCTCCAGGTGTAAAATCCGCGCCACCAGGTTGAATACCAAATACTCTAGTGCCCGGCAAATCGAATGCATAAATTCCTCCCGTATTTACATTACCATCAACATCAATACCTCTCGCAAAGTCTCCAGTTGTTTGAGTCCCTCCAAAAGCCAGACTCCCACTGTTGAAACCACTGGCTATGATAATATCCGAATCCAATTGGCCCGTTACTGGATTGGGAGCAAATCCGCTACCAGCAAAAGCCTGGAAATCTTCAGAGTACAAGGTTTCAGGGCATCCTGCATCGCTTGCAAAGGTTCCCGTAATTAAGCCATAACTGTTCGATTGCCATTGCCAAGTTCCTACAATGCTTGAGCAGTCATCGGGGCCAGTCACTTCATTATTGAACTTATGGGTTGCATTCCATATAACTGGATTTCCATTGGCCAAAAAGCCGGTGGTGGTAGTGCTACCATCCCCGCTTTCAATAGCACATGTGGTAAAAGTACCATCGGCGACACAGTTATTCTGAACACCAATACCATTATAGGTGGTAGTACCCAATGCAGATTGAGTCGTTATCGTACCATTCCCATCAGGAGTGCTAAACACAAAGTTGAAGCTCTGCTCCAAACCAGTACCCAAAACGGGATGCCCATTACAAGTACCACACTCATAGGTCCCGGTAACAGGAGTTACAGGAGCTAGAGCAGTTTCCTTTAAGACCACGATATCTGAAGGCTTTCCTTTAAATGTCACATTGGAGATGATCGGATCACTTCCATTGGCATTTACCGTAAAGGAGAAAGCGATGTCTTCGGATTCAAACCATAATTGATCTACAAATGCTTTATCATCTACCAACTGCTGGGCTTTAGCAAGATAGGTTTCTCCATCTGTCATTTTAACGGAGGCATAGGGATACTTGAGTTTCTGATTGGACTCGTGGGGTAAATGCACCGCTACGACACCGCGAAACTTAGAATCCAAAGTAGTGAATACACCTTTATAGGTTCCTAAGTTGGAATTCTCGGACAAGTCGTAAGAAAGGTTTTCGGCACTGTCATCATTCGTAAAATCATTTTCTACCGCACAGGATAGTACCATAGTAGCTATTGCAAATAATAGAAATATTTTTTTCATAACAATCATTCTTTTTTAGGGGTTATAAAAGTAGGTCAACTACATCGTGAAAACGATAACGCAAGATTAAATAATTATCAATAAAAAAGGCTTTTAAGAATGGTCATTCGATAAAAGCCCTTATTGTTTCGATAATTGGTAAGTCTAGTTTTCGAAGTAACTAAAAGTTTCCCCTTTTTCGATATTTAGTAGGGTTTCATAGATGAGTTTGATCACATTTTCGACATCTTCCCGGTGCACCATTTCCACAGTAGTATGCATATAGCGAAGAGGAAGTGAAATCAAGGCACTGGCTACACCGCTTCCACTGTAGGCAAACGCATCTGTGTCGGTCCCCGTCGCTCTTGAAAGCGCTGAACGTTGAAAAGGAATCTTTTTGTCCTCGGCAGTATCTGTAATACGATCCCGAAGTCTCTGTTGTACCGCAGGGGCATAAGCAATAACAGGACCCGCACCTATTTTCGCGTATCCCTGTTTCTTTTTATCGATCATAGGAGTCGTGGTGTCATGCGTAACGTCGGTTACTATGGCGACATTGGGCTGAATGCGTTCTGCAATCATCTGTGCACCGCGCAAACCGATTTCCTCCTGAACCGAATTGGTGATATACAAACCAAAAGGCAGCTCCTTTTTATTTTCCTTAAGCAATCGGGCAACTTCTGCTATCATAAATCCGCCCATACGGTTATCCAAAGCACGGCATACAAACTTGTCTTTGTTCAAAATATGAAACTCATCGGGGTAGGTAATGACACAGCCAATATGTACCCCCATTTTTTCTACCTCCTTTTTGTCTTTGGCACCAATATCGATAAAAATATTATCGGGTTTGGGTGGCTCCTCTTTGGCGCGACTTCGGGTATGGATCGCGGGCCAACCAAAGACCCCTTTCACAATGCCTTTCTTTGTATGGATATTGACCACTTTAGAAGGAGCGATCTGGTGGTCGCTTCCACCGTTGCGGATTACATATAAGAGTCCATTTTCCGAAATGTAGTTTACGTACCAGGAAATTTCATCGGCATGCCCTTCAATAACCACCTTATATTCCGATTCAGGATTTATAACGGCCACGGCAGTACCATACGTATCCGTTATGAACTCATCTACGTAGGGTTTGAGATAGTCCATCCACATTTTTTGACCGTCCCATTCATAACCTGTAGGAGCGGCATTATTAAGATAGTTTTCTAGGAACTTGAGCGATTTTTTATTCAGAATAGATTTAGCCATAAATACGTTTTGTATTGAGAAACTCAAAATTAGTAATTAATTAATAACACTCCCTTCTCAATTTTTATAATTTTGGAACGGTTTTGGAATAGCCTCTAAACAATGCCGAAATTTACATACATAGTACTTATATATATAGTAGGTTTTATACCGCTGGCAAATGCCCAGGACAAGAATCCATTGCAGGAATATAAAAAGGATAGCACCTATACCTTCTTTTATATCGTGGAAGGGGATACCATCCCTAGGGAATTTATCGATCTCCAAGAAGTAGTTCTTCTGAATAAATTGGAATTTAACTCCAAGGAGGATCGAAGGCGTTATCTAATATTGCGTCGGAAAACAAGAAAGGTGTACCCCTACGCCAAATTGGCTGCAGAACGACTGCAGGTAATGACCGAACGCATGGCAACCTTGGAAAACAAAAGGGCGAGAAAGAAGTATACGAAAAGGGTTCAGAAATATATTGAAGGGGAGTTTTCTGAACGGTTAAAAAAACTGACGAGAACCGAAGGTCAGATTCTAGTTAAGCTTATCCATCGACAAACTGGGAAGACGGCCTTTAATTTGGTGAAGGAACTGCGAACGGGATGGAGGGCCTTTTGGTACAATACGACGGCTAATATGTTCGATATTTCATTAAAGGAGGAATACCAACCTTTCGATGTGAAGGAGGATTACTTGATCGAAGATATCCTGGAAAGATCGTTTCAGGAAAATATATTGGAACGACAGGAGCCATGGCAGGAAATAGATTACTTAGATCTTACGGCACATTGGAATAAAATCACCGAGGACAACTAAATTCAATTTTTACTTGGCTTAATTACAGAAATGTAGTATCTTGCTTGTCCGCTCTTTTTTAAACTAGCTAAGAAAATCATTGGTTTTTGAAGATTTTAATCTTGTCTTCCACGACCTACTAATGGGTTTGGGATAGGGATGTTTCTAGGCCAATTTTTTTGTGGTCGTAATCACCACCTTTTCAATTGTTTATAAACGGTTAATAAAAATCACCGAAAAAAGATTGAAATTGTTTTGGTGGAATGAAAAAAGGGGTTGTATATTTGCACCCGCAAAACGGATGAGGGATTGTTCGTTCGGCGATCAAAGAGAGAATGAAAGTTCATTGATATATTGAAATTGACAGCGCGTTGGGCCGGTGATTTTTTTATCGGTCCACGAGAATAAACTAAACTAAGTAGA
>JAHQVM010000115.1 GCA_019634365.1 Flavobacteriaceae bacterium
GATCTGTGCCCCTTTTTTAATTTTTGAAGCCTGATCGCTAATGCTCGCGCCTCCATAAACGGCTACGACATTCAATCCTTGCACATACTTTCCGTAGTTCTTCAATTCTGAAGTAATCTGAAGGCAAAGCTCGCGGGTTGGCGAGAGGATCAATCCTTGTGTGGTTCGGCTTTCGGGGTTTATTTTTTGCAGCATCGGGAATCCGAAGGCTGCCGTTTTACCGGTTCCGGTTTGTGCCAAGGAAACAATATCAGTTTCCTGATCCAATAAAATAGGGATGGTTTTTTCTTGTACTTCGGATGGGGTCTCAAAACCCATATCCGTAATGGCGCGCAGAAGGTTCTCTTCCAGGCCTAATTGCTGAAATGCAGACATACAATGTGTTTAATTGTTAGTGTGTCGATTGGAGGTAGACGACAATTAAACCCAAATGCCTCGCTTCAACACTTCCTCACCCTGAGGAATTTGCGGCAAAGATACACTTTTAAATTGGATGTGAGAATTGAGAATTGAGAATTGAGAATTGAGAAGTGAGAAGTGAGACTAAAGACTAAAGACTAAAGACTAAAGACTAAAGAAAGGTAATATCGCAAATATGAGACTTCTATAATTTCCTAAAAGATTAAATACTTGAACGACTAATCAACTCAACGACTCAACAGTTAAACCACTAAACAGTTCAACAACTAAACCATATGATTTATCTGCTTAAAAGTTATTTCTTACATAATCGAGCAAAAGTGCAATTGCCTTTCCTCTATGACTGATCTTCCCCTTCTCCTCTTGATTCATTTCGGCAAAGGTGAGGTCATAGCCTTCTGGGAGGAAAATGGGATCGTAGCCAAACCCTTGATCGCCTTTGGGTTCATGAATAATCGTTCCTTGGCATATCCCCGGGAACATTACTTCCTTACCTTCCATGGAAAGGGCGATAACCGTTTTGAATTGTGCAGATCGATCCTCCTTACCCGCTAAGGCTTCCAAAAGTTTCTCCATATTGGCAATGGCGTCTTTCTTAGGGCCTGCATATCGGGCACTATAAACCCCTGGTGCTCCATCGAGCGCTGTAACTTCCAATCCGGTATCGTCTGCAAAGCAAGGTAAATCGTAATGATTACGAACGAAATCGGCTTTTAATTGGGCGTTGCCTTCAATAGTATCGGCCGTTTCGGGTATATCTTCAAAACAACCAATATCGGTTAGGTTCACCAATTCTATGGTCGCAGGCATCAGCGCCTTTACTTCCCTGAATTTATGCTGATTATGTGTGGCGAATACGAGTTTCAATGCCATATTATTTATTATCATGATCTACTTGGCCCAACAAGCGCCCTAATTCATCATAGACCTTCCATGTCCCAATTTTAGCGCCGTCGATAATCTTGCCTTCTGATCGTAAAAACATCTTATCAATATCATAACCGTACTTCATTTCTTTATTCCATTTAGTTATTGAGATAGGACGATCACTAACAAAATAATCAAGTGGATCCTCAATGGCCAAATCAATTTCAAGGGTTTCGGATTTCCACCATGTGGTTCCATTGCGGTTGTAAAAAATAGCCGACATTGGATTTCCAAATCGATCATACACCGTTTCACTCTTCAAAACCCCGTCTTTGTAATAGGTTTTATAATTTCCAAATTTTCTGGAATACGCATATTCGGGCCTTTCATAAATAAGGGCCGTTCCTTCTTCTTTAATGATGCCGTTTTTATGGAATTTTTCTACCACTACAGTATCCGAAGGTTGAATGGCTTTGGTTTGTTCTAGAAAATGATCGGTATGCTGGGAACATAGGGTTTCTACGAACAAAACAAGAACGAGGGTAATTGTGGCTTTCATAATGGATTTGATTGATGTTACTGTCCTAAACGCAAAATTCCCTTCTTCATTATACCATCCCATTGTCATGCGCCATGGATTCTGGTACTTTTTGAATAGCATCCCAATGCTCTACGATCTTTCCATTTTCATCAAAGCGTAAGAAGTCCATCGTTACATATTCCTCATTTCCTGGCCATTTTTGATGGGTGTGCAGCGCCACTAGATCCCCTTGTGCGATGCATCGAACGAATTCAATGGATTTTTCTGGATATTCCGCTTGCATTCGATCAAAATATCGAATAAATCCATCTGGGCCATCCGCCACATCGGGGTTATGCTGAATGTATTCGTCCCCAACATATTGGGCAACGGCCTCTGCTGGGTTTCCTTCATACGCCATTCTATAAAAGGCAATGGCATTCGCTTTGTTTTTTTCTAAATCCATTATGTATCACTTGTATTTTGAAGTTGAATAAGGGTTACCTGAGCCGCAGCACATAATTTTTCTTTTCCTTCATTCACGGCATACACCTCGCATCGGCAAACGGTTAACGTCCTACCACTTTTGAGTACTTGTGCTTTTGCTATCAAGGCTTCTCCTTTTCCTGGCGCCAACAAATTGAGTTTGAATTCGACCGTTAATACCGAAGCATTGACCTCCATTAAAGAATACCCGGCATACCCAGCTGTATTGTCTGCAATGGTCCCAATAACGCCTGCGTGGAAAAATCCGTGCTGTTGGGTAAGATCCTCACGATACGGCAATCGAATTTCGCAGGATCCAGCTTCAATGCTGGTAAGTTCGGCTCCAATCAATTCCATGAACCGCTGCCGTCGAAAACTGTCTTTTACTTTTTCCCGAAAATTGGGATCCTTGGGTGTAAAGTCCATAACCTAGGCGTTGGAATGCAACGCTACGCGGTTCCCCTCACTATCTTCAAAGACACCCATATAACCGTGATCTTCAGAAATCTGGGTTTTGGGTTGCATTACTTTTCCACCGGCATCTGCCACACGATCCAATTCCCGCTGCAAATCTTCGGAATAAAAATACACCAAAGGCCCTTCATGGCTGGGGATGTAACTTTCCTGCTGAATCAATGTTCCCGTGGCGCCATGGGCATCCCCTGCATTGGGAAACCAACCCATTTTTAGTCCGCCAAAATCAACCAACTGAATTTCTATATCAAATACCGCTTCATAGAATGCTTGAGCACGCTCCATATCGTTTACAGGTATTTCGATCCAAACAAAAGTGTTGTGCTTCATGGGATTATTTTTCCAAGATCGTTTTTAAATCTGCCAAGCCTTCATCAAAATCCTTCCCCACTGCTTTGTCCATATTAAAAAACATCATCATTACATTCATAGGCACTTTGTGCTTTCCATGAAAACCCCAAATCACTTTGGTTCCGTCACCATCGGCTTCGGTAGCAATATAGGCATCGCTTTGCGACTGAAAGGGCTTCAGGAAACGCAATTCGGTTTCGATCTTTTCATTCTCATGAATGTTCATAATCTCCTGCTCTCCCCATCCTACTTGTTTGTGATCACTCTCCCAACGGGAAACGAATCCCACAGTACCGTCTTCTCCTGTAAAAACCTGTTTCATTCCCGGGTCACGTTTCTTCCAAGGTGACCAATTGTCTTGGTTTTTGACCTTTTTTAAATACTGAAATACTTCAGGCACCGGTTTATTAATGGATATACTTCTGTGAACATGGTATTTCTTCGGGGCCAATAAGATTAAAATAAGAAGAAGACCCACGATTCCGGCTAGGATGTAAAGAAAAATCATAACTAAAATATTTTGGTTATTGCCGTAAAAAGATAAGTATAAAAATCAATCTTTTTCATAAAAGCGCGCCACAATTTTATCCACGCTCTTAATGCTCCTTTGGGTCCATTTCATCTTAAGTTCGAAGATTTCCTCATCGGATAACTGCCACGCAACTTCTTGCGTTCGCATTCTCGTAACAAGGTCTTGCAGAATGATGGCTGCCGACACCGATATATTGAGGCTTTCGGTAAAACCAAACATGGGGATTTTAAGGTTTACATCGGCTTGTTCAAGCACAGCATCGCTCACCCCATCCTTTTCGGTTCCAAAGAACAAGGCGCTTTTTTGGGACACATCAAAGTCCTGTAGTAAACAGGTATCTTTGTGGGGCGTAGTAGCCACAATTTGATAGCCCTGCGCTTTAAGCGATGTTATACAACTTTGCACATCCTGATGTCGATGTAGGTCCACCCATTTCTGGGCTCCCATGGCGATTTCGCGGTCCATTTTCTTTCCGAAACGCTCTTCGACCACATGCAGGTCCTGAATTCCAAATACCTCGCAACTGCGCATCACGGCACTGGCATTGTGCATTTGGTACACATCCTCGGTAACTACCGTAAAATGACGCGTACGTTCTTTGAGTACTGTATCGAACAAATTACGTCGTCTTTCGGTTAGGTAGGATTGCAGGTATTCGAAAAGTTGTAGATCCAATGGAAAAGACTAATTTTAAACGAAGATAAAAAATAAGGGAATTATGAAAATCGCAGTACTCACGGGTGCGGGTATAAGTGCCGAAAGTGGCCTCAAAACATTTCGGGATAGCAATGGCTTGTGGGAGGGACACGATGTCATGGAAGTGGCTTCACCACAAGGGTTTGCTGCCAATCCAGAGTTGGTACTCGAATTTTATAACCAACGTCGACGCCAATTACTGGAAGTGGCTCCCAATGCTGCACATCTCGCTTTGTCCGAAATGGAGAAGGAACACGAGGTCGTAATCGTTACCCAAAATGTAGACGATTTGCACGAACGTGCCGGCAGTTCCAGAGTGGTTCATTTGCATGGCGAACTCTTGAAAGTTCGAAGTACATTCGATGAGACCTTGGTCATGGACTGGCGCGAAGATCTCAATTTGGGAGATTTGTGTGAGTTCAATCATCAATTGCGTCCGCATATCGTTTGGTTTGGGGAGGCTGTCCCCATGATTGAAGTAGCTGCCGAACTGGTCATGGCAGCCGACTGTGTAATGATAGTGGGCACCTCGATGCAAGTATATCCTGCAGCTGGGTTAATTCAGTACGCATCCCCTAATGCGCAGGTTCATTTTGTGGATCCCAATCCTTCCATAAGTTCTTCTGAAAGGATTACAGTATATTCTGAAAAAGCTACAACAGGTGTTCCTAAGGCCATCGGTACTATAAACGCTATGCTGTAATGGAATCTGGTTTGCTAGAACATATCAGTTATGCAAAAGCCTATCGCGAAAATAGGATGAATGGTGCACTATGGGTTTTGGATCATCCTGAAACCTTTAGGGAATTGTTGGAGTATGTATTTAACGACAAGCAGGATGAACTATCGCATAAAGCCGCATGGGTGATGGAATTTGTATTCCTGAAACAGCCATCGCTGCTCTATCCCCATTTCGATTATTATTTTGAAAGTATCTCCAAAGTAAAAAAGGACCAATCGGTAAGACCATTGGCCAACCTTTGCGAAAAGATTTGTTTGGCTTATTACAAGAAACGGGATCCCCAAATAAAAGAAGTTTTAAGCCCAACCCACAAAGAACAAATGATCGAGACTTGTTTCGATTGGATGATCACCGATCAGAAAGTAGCTTGCCAAGCACGGGCTATGACCTGCCTCTATTATTTGGGAACAGAATACGATTGGATTCACCCTGAATTAGAACAAATCATTGAAAGGAATATACCCATGGGAAGCGCGGGGTATAAGAATCGTGGCAGTAAGATTTTAGCCAAAATTCGAAAAAACAAATTATAAAACATTTATGAACAGTATGTTCCCCCTTTCCAAAGATTTGAATAAATAAAGGTCATTCCTTTTTTACCTACGATGGAAATGGTGACAGCGAAACTCTTTTTCGGGGCTTCAAAGGTGCCAGATGAATACGGTTCTATTATGTGGGTAGAAATAGATTTTTTTGGACCACCACTAAATCTGACCTTTACAGAAACAGGCCCGAAGTTACAGAAAGTATATTTCTTACCTACTTTTATTACTCCTGCAATTACATTACCCCCATTTATACACTTTGGCACCTTGCAACCCGAAATAAGACAAAATGAATTCAATAATTTATAGTTTGGTTTAATAAATGCAGATTTGGTTTTAGGGTCAAACCATTTGTGCTTCTTATGCCCACATTTGGCTGAACTAATTTTTGTCTCAATAGTTGTGTAATATGGTCCCATGTTTATACTAGATTAAAATTTTCATCTTTAATGTGCTTCTGGCAATAGCGGCCCTCCCAGCCCTTTTAAAAAGAACAATTGTCCTGGTAAGGTCGGCATCCATGAAGAAGGCACCCAACGCGAAGGTCCATATTGCAAGGTTACGCACAAACTCATGCCTTGCCAACAGGCGCCACGATTGCTATAAATACCATCGGCTCCTCCAATACAGAAATCACTCTTTAAAAAAAGACCGGGACCAATGGTATTGGCCCAACAGGGAATGAGGGTAAACCGACTGGCAAAACTGTGTAAGGAGTTTTGTTCGATGGTTAAGGGGTGTAGGGCTTGGCCTATTCTGTAAGGAACCTCTTTCCAACTTGAGTCATCATCGAATTCATCACCAATTTGTGGCTCCCAGAATGCAATATGACAAGCACGACCAATGCCGTAAACAGTTACTAACCTGCCTCCATTGGACCTAACACCATGTATCTTGTCTACATAGGTCGGCAGGTTTTCCTTGGTAGCGAAATTTCGTTGGGACACGGGAACCGACAAGTCTCCCAAGGGACCAAATAAGGCTTGGTTCATAGCATTTTCGAACGATCCATCCTGATCACTGGGCATGGAATTGCCTTCCTTATCGGACCATTCGTCCATGTTAAAAGTGTGTACATGTGTGCAGGAAACCGCTTCTTCTATGAGTTTGGAAACGGTGTGCTTGTACATTCCCATGGGGCCCACCGGTAAAATAATGGCCAATTCCTCACCCCGTTCCCGTGTCTCTTTTATTTCCCGGGCTATTTCCAGTCCCATATGGCGTTCCATGGCCTCCAGCGAATCGACGGCCATAGGATGGAATTCGGAATTCCAAAATGGGGCACGATCCAAAACACCTTCCAATCCCATATCGCAACAGGCATCAATTTTTTCTAAATCCCAACCTTGGGGATAGAATCCTTCGAGTAGGGATCCTTTTACGGTATTCATGAAATTCAAAGTGCTCATAGGCTATAGTTAATAAGGTTTGTAATTAGGTACCACACAGTAGATCAACAATATGCTCACAGCTCTAAGGTAGCGAATATTACGTTACCGTTCGTTGAAATTTGTCTGGAGGGATGCCTTCAAAATGCCCGTGCTTCCCTATCTTTGCCCTTTCAAAAACTGCGCCTATGTCCAACCAAGCATTACAAGCAATTTCTCCTATCGATGGGCGGTACGCCTCTAAAACTTCAGGATTGATTCCTTTCTTTTCTGAAGAGGCCCTCATAAAATATAGGGTACAGGTTGAAATCGAATATTTCATAGCCTTGGTAGAAATTCCATTGCCTCAATTGACCGATTTCGACACCTCGCTCTTTCCGGAATTACGAAAAGTTTATGAGGAGTTCTCCACCCAGGATGCAGAGCACATAAAAAACACCGAAAAGGTAACCAACCACGACGTAAAGGCCGTGGAGTATTTTATCAAGGAGAAGTTTGATGCCTTAGGACTGCAGCAATACAAGGAATTCATCCATTTTGGGTTGACTTCCCAGGATATTAATAACACAGCTATTCCCCTTTCCTTAAAAGGAGCCATGAACGACGTGTACGTGCCGCAACTTTTGGAGGTAAAGGACAAGCTAAAAGAATTGGCAGAGGAATGGAAGGACGTTCCCATGTTGGCACGTACGCATGGGCAACCGGCTTCCCCTACCCGATTGGGAAAGGAAATTCAGGTTTTTGTAACGCGTATCGAAGAGCAATTCGATTTGTTGAATGATATTAAAAGTGCTGCCAAGTTTGGTGGTGCTACGGGGAATTTCAATGCCCATAAAGTGGCCTATCCCAACATCGATTGGAAGGCCTTTGGAACGCAATTCGTTCAGGAAAAACTGTACTTGCATCATTCCTTTCCAACCACCCAGATTGAACACTACGATCATATGGCTGCGCTTTTTGATTGCCTTAAAAGAATCAATACCATCCTCATTGATTTGGACCGTGATATTTGGACCTATGTCTCGATGGACTACTTCAAACAGAAGATCAAAAAAGGAGAAATTGGCAGTAGCGCCATGCCTCATAAGGTAAATCCTATCGATTTTGAAAACAGCGAAGGTAATTTGGGAATCGCCAATGCTGTTTTCGAACATTTGTCGGCCAAATTGCCTATAAGTCGTTTGCAACGAGATCTTACCGATAGTACGGTTTTGCGGAATATTGGTGTGCCCATGGGGCATACGGTAATTGGTCTACAATCGACCCTAAAAGGGTTGAACAAACTACTCCTGAACGAGTCTAAATTCGCTGAAGACCTAGAAAATAACTGGGCGGTGGTGGCAGAGGCCATACAAACCATCTTGAGAAGGGAAGGTTATCCCAACCCTTACGAAGCATTAAAAGGGCTAACACGCACCAACGAAGCCATTACCCAACAGTCGATCGCGGGTTTTATTGAGACTTTGGAAGTTTCGGAAGAGATTAAAGCAGAATTGAAGGCGATTACCCCAAGTAACTATACGGGTATCTAAAAAGAAAAAGGCTCCCCGTCGGGAGCCAGAATTTTTATTTCACCACCTATCCCTTTATAATTAGGGGTCTCTGGACCGGAAATAAAAGGTCGCTTAATTTGGGGAGTTAAGTCAACCACGTATAGGTTAAGTCCAAACTGTATACCAATATGTAAAATCCAATACCCTGAAAAATATGTTTTCGGTATACAGCCTGTATTATTGGACTATTTTCAGTTTCTCAAAGAAAAGGCTTCGAATCCCCACCCGAAGCCTTCAACATTTCTTTACCTATCCCTTCAACCGGAGGGGTCTCTGGACCGGAAATGTTTTGTCCTCTAAAACATCATCACTCTACATTAAGCTAACAATACGAATGTAGGGACATTTTCCTACAAGATTGTAATTCAAAAAATGGTTTTCGGTCAAAGGACATCACAATTCCATAAACGGCACAAAAATTTCATTAAGGGGAAACTAAAAAAACAAAAAAAAGCCTCTAACTAAGAGGCTTTCAGATGTTTATGTATTTATTTTTCTTCTACATCGCATCAAAAACATCACTGAATCCAGACAGTTTAGACATATCGATGTCACCATTATCGATGGAATTCATTAGTTTAAGTACTTGTCCGGGTTTCATATCGTCACATAGCAATCGGAATACACCAAATCCCTTTTCTTCATTGCTGGCGAAAACGATCACCTCATCAATGGCATCTTCTTCCCCTAAATACTTTAGGGTAATGTGGGTATCCTTCGACTTCATCTTAGAGAGGGTTTTATACTTCTCCTGATCTATGATCTCACGAACCATGGTCTTTTCTGCTTCGTAATCGGATGCGTTACTGTTCTTCAACGGAAAGGCCACCATGTTCACCTTCTTAATGGTACTCAGGATTTCCTTTTCCTCTTCACTAAAATCGGCATCATCGCTTTGCAACAAACTGGTAGCAAGATCTACTTTTAAGTAACGATCATCTTCTTGTTTGTCGACCAAATAACGCTGTAAGGACTTGTCGTTGCTACAGCTAACCAAAGCTACGGCTGCAACAATTAGAGCGGTTAGAATTTTTACAAGTTGCATGACTTATCCTTTCTTATTTACATTTTCCAATTCGTCGCTACCGGGAACGTTTAGGTCCTTGGTCAATTTTGAGATCTGCTTTAGATCGATATCCCCAGTAATACTCATGATTACGGTTCCATCATGTCCATCCATTTCCCCTTCCAAGAACATCAACAGTTCGCTTACATGATTCTCGTCCTTTCCTTGTTTGGAGTAGAACTTCACATTCTTTCCGTCGTCCTTTACGCGCATTAATTCTTCCAGACCATTGGAAGCCGAAACGTATTTCTGAACATCGGACTTCATACGGGAACCAATCCCGTCGTCTTCGGTCATGAACACCTTGATGTTATCCAAACTGTTCACCATAGACATATATTCCTTTACCTCTGGATCGTCTGAATCCACCTCGATCTTGCTCAATAATTTGAACATATTCTTGGTCACCACTACCGAAGTCACCTCATTTTCGTCTTCATAAGCATCGAAAATACTTTGTGCTGAGGCAATCACCGGAGTGATGAGTAAGGCCATTAAAATTGCTATCTTCTTCATCGTATTCTATTTTAAATTTTGGGTTTTACTTTAAGATTAAACTTTTTGATTGATTGAATTGATCGATTACCGACATATTGGCAATCCCTTTATTAAATTCGTTTAAATGGAGCATCGCATCTGTCCCTTTATTGAAATTGGCTGAAAGCAGCATCATGGTCTCCTTGGCTTTATTGTACTCTGCCAAGGCTTGCTCTTCTTCTGCAGATAGCCCTGATCCTTTAGTAAACATGAATCCTGCAATCCCCAAAAGGATTACGAAGGATGCCGCTATTCCCCACTTCCAGTATTGGGATGTTCTGTTCACAAGAAGGACAATCTCCTTTTCAATGGTTTCTTCCTTGGCAGTGCCGAAGGCCAAAAACATGGGGCGATATACCTCCATATGTGCCGGCACTTGTTGTGAAGCAAAGAACTCCTGTAGCAATTCCTCTTCCCCCAAGGTGGTTTCCCCCTTGAAATAGATTTCCAATAATTTTTCAATTTCAGCTAACTCCATAGTTGTATTGTTTTATTAACTGTTCCCTAACGGCCTTTCGAGCACGCGACAAGGTTACCCGTATCGCTGTAGGATTGCTTTCCATCATTTCGGCGATCTCGTCGAAATCGAATTGTTCCACATCCCGTAACTGAAGGACCATTCGTTGTTTTTCTGGTAGGGTCTGCATAATCTTGAAAACCAGTTCTACCCCATCGTTCGCTTCTACCTTTCTCTGAAGGTTTTCACCATTCTGATAATTGCTGTGAACAATCTTAAGGTTCGAAGCCTGCTTCGATTTTAATCGGTCCAAACAAAAATTCTTTGTCATGGTTACGGCAAACGCTTCTGGGTTTTTATAGTTTCCAATATTTTCCCTTCCCTTCCATAATTTCAAATACACTTCTTGAACGGCATCTTCTGCTTCTTCCGCTGAAACCAAAAGTCGCTTCGCCAAACGGTACAGTTTGTCCTTATACGGTAGCACTGTGGCTAAAAACTCTTTTTGGTTCATGATGGTTAGTTTACAGACATAAATAATGCCATTCTATCTCTACGACGACCCACTATAATTTTTGTTACAATTTATTTTTAAATCACAATAATGTAAGTACTTTAGGGGTTTTATAGACTTATGCTATAGTTTCTGAAAAATAAAATTGCAATGAAAAAACGCTATTTGCCCCTCCTTCTCGTTCTTTTCCTGACGTGCTTTTCCTGCTGGGAAGATAATGATGATAATTTAACCCCTGCTTCTACTTCTACCATCAACGAATTTATTTGGCGCGGACTTAATTTCTTTTACCTCTATAAAGCGGATACGCCAGAGTTGGCAGATGATGCCTTTGCCACCAATGATGAGTTTACTACTTTTTTGAACAGTTTCGATACGCCAGAGAGTTTCTTTTCTTTTCTGAAATCGGATCAGGATCGTTTCAGCATTTTGGTAGATGATTACATCGCCCTAGAAAATGCTTTGGGCGGCACCACCGAAACCAATGGAATGGAATATGGACTGGTCTTCTATCCAGATGGCAGTGGCAATGTTTTTGGGTACGTTCGCTACGTGCTTCCCAATACCAGTGCTTCGGCAGCAGGTTTGGAACGTGGCATCGTATTTAATACCATAGACAATACACAAATCACCGAGAATAACTTTAGTGATTTGCTTTCACCAAGCGCTTATACCATTGGCCTGGCCGACTTTGACGGTGAAAACGTAACCCCTACGGGAGAAAGTATCGACCTAATAAAAGAACAGTATACGGAGAACCCCGTGCATATTGTGCGTACATTGGACATCAATGGTCAAAGAATCGGATATTTAATGTACAATGGCTTTACCAATGATTTTGACGGAGCCCTAAATAATGCTTTTGCCCAGTTTCAGGCAGACGGGGTGACCGATTTGGTCATCGATCTGCGCTACAATGGCGGAGGATCGGTAGAATCTGCAGTAGATTTAGGATCCATGGTGACAGGGCAGTTCAACGGGGATGTTTTTTATACCGAGCAATGGAATGCCGATCGACAGGAGGCATATGCCAGTGCCGGGCTCTTCAATACTTCCATTTCCAATGGGGATGCCATTAATAGTTTGGGATTGAATCAGGTATATTTCCTTACTTCCAGCCGTACGGCTTCTGCCAGTGAATTGGTGATTAATGGGCTGGATGCTCACATTAACACAGTAAAGGTGGGTGATACGACCACAGGGAAGTTTCAGGCCTCCTTCTTGCTATACGATGCCCCGGCGCCCAATTTTAGCCGCACACAGGCCAATCCCAATCATACCTACGCCATGCTGCCTTTGGTATTTAAAACTGCCAACAAAAATGGCGTGACCGATTTTGTAGATGGATTGGTACCGGATATACAAGTGGATGAAGATTTTAGCAATCTAGGAACCCTAGGGGATCCCAATGAGCCTTTATTGGCTGCTGCGATTGCTGAAATCACGGGAGTTCCTGCTCCACAGCCTTTGCAATCATTCAGACCTTTGCAAACCATTTCTGAAAGCAAGTCATTTTCGCCTACTTATCAGATTATGTATTTGGAGAATAGGTAGTCGACTGTCTTACTAAATTAGTCTCGATCTGATCCGTATAGGAATTCGCTTGCCCTTTTGCTCATTTCCTTGTAATCGTGTCCGACATTGGAAACAATTTCAATTTTCCAATTAAATTCCAAATTGGATTCATTAGCGATTCTTTTCGATTCATTATAAAAATAGATTCCTCTTTCCAGTCTGTGCAGCCCTTGTTTGTCAACCTCCGATGATCGTCTTAAATGACCTCTTGTTTCGTTTGCATCATCCTTTTCCCCGAGAAAAAGCACAAGTTTGCTACTGAAATCTAAGTCACTGGTAACGTCATGCATATTTTCCAAGCCATAAGGAAAGGACCCCAAAAGGGTAGGAATGGTATACCAACCGGAATTGGAAGCCAGTATTCTATCTGCCTTAGTATTCGGGTTGAAAATGGCAAGCCTATGCAAAATTTGTCCCCCTGCAGAATGTCCAAACATATCATAACGGTCGGCAATTAAATCAGCTTCTGTCTTTACAGCGTCAAAAATTCTATCGAAATCCTCAAATAACCATTGATCCGTATTTTGGTTTATGGTATAGGTTTCGTTTTCAATATTAACATCCGAGATCATTCCCCCAAGGTTATAACTCCAAAACCCGGGATAATGTGCTTCGGGATATTCTAGCGAAAGGACCAGTAGATTATACTTTTCGGATGCATCCACCCATGTGTCTCGATAGTCTTTTCCATTTCTCCCTGCACCAGGCAGCACAAAAATTACTTTTGAATTCTTTGTAAAGTTTTTGGGTTGGTGATAGTGCACCCAAATCGTTTTTATTGTATCATAACCTCCTTCCATTAAAAACTTACCAGAACCCTCTTCGATTTTGACATCATTGACGATTAAATTCGAATCAGCTTCCAGCTCCGACTTGAGGACAAGTTCCATGCTACAATGCGGACATGATCCCGGCTTCTCAAAAGAAAGGTTGTCGCATTTCAGGTCGCAAGGAGGGCAAACATAATCACCTTTCTTATGCTGACAAGACACCAGCAAAAGTGCTAGTATGAAGATATAAACTCTGAACATTACGGTTAGTGCTATGAAGTGTTCTTACTATAATGACGAAATAATTTATTAAATGGTTGTCTGAAAATATCATGCTCCCAATATAGTGGCCTATTGTTTTACAAATCTCAAAACGGTTTGCCTATCTGATGTTTCCAGTTTTACGAAATATATCCCAGCTGCCATTCCAGTAACATCGATAACTGCATCGGTTGTCGTTAAAACCAATTGGCCATTGACTGCGTAAAACGCAATACTTTTGATGGTGCCGGGCTCCAGATTTTTCAGATAGACCAATGAATTACTCGGATTGGGATACATAACAATCTGTGCTGCATCAATATCTGTAATCGATAAGGGAGCTTGATACTCGAATGCACCTATATCCAATGAATTTACGACTTGTTTCGCACTCCCGCTAGCGTGCAATACATATTCATACAACAGATCATGATCGGGAAGGTGAATGGCCGGAATGGCCGTACCGGAGTCAATCAAGGGAGCGGTGTCTTGCAAGCTAAAATCTTGATTGCCAAAATCCACAAACAGCGGATCTGAACCCTCCAGGTTATCCCCTTGATCGTTTAAAGTTCCTGTCCCACCATGGGAAGCGACCCAATTCGATTTCAACCAATTGTACTGAAGATTCATCGTACCATCTCCATTGATCATGGCCATGGAACTCCCACTGTTGCTCGTATAAATGACATTGTTAAAAGTATTCATGGTTTCATCCTGGGTGGAAAGACGTGCCAGGGTCGTATTTGAACTTCTCGTGGAAACAACCGTATTATTATAGAAATAGAGATTCCCTTTTCGGTATTGGGAGGTCGTTCCCGAATCCCCACCGTAGTGGACTACCTGGGAATTTCCTGCACCATCCGGCTCGATGAGAATATTGCCGTACACATAGGTGGTCAAATAAGAGGGATCGTCGTACAAAGCGGATGTTCCGGCATCGACAAGATCCAACTGACGGTTCCCGCTTTCAATCCAATTATAGCGTACCACCAACCCGGCCGATCGATCCTTAAGGTTATTGCCCAAAGCACCCGTTCTTAAAGGGCCAAATCGGTTATACTCATACGTAATACCCAACGCTTCGGTATAGGTGTTGTGTTCGAAAATACTTCCGTCGATACCATTGTCATAGATATAATTATTGGTAATGAGAATGTCTCTTGTTTGCCCACCATTGGCACCAATAAAAATCCCATTACCCGAATCGTGAATAATACAATCCCGAATAATGATATGCTCCCCTTTTTCGATGTATACGGAAGCGGCATTGCTTGCATAGGTTTCTGTGGCACCACTATCGGATGTAAAACTATAGGCCGGCCGAACCGATCGCAGCTCCAAATTCTCAATGGTGATATAGCTGGGCAGTCCATCGGCAGGTACACTGGAACCACCTATTTTAATGAGTCCGCGCACTTCATTCCAATAATCCAGATAGGTGGGCGTAACGGCACCATCGCCATCGATAATGGGTTTTTGTCCACCGGGACCACTCACGCCAATGATTTCGATTCGATTTAGTTCTGTTCCTTGCGCATTGATCACCCATTTTTCATAGTAGGGCGTACTTCGCCAATGGATATAGATGCGATCACCGGCTTGCAAGGCATCCCAAGGAACTTCTGAAATATTGGCAAGGGGTTGTCCAGGACCCACGTTATAATCGGTGGCTTGGATACAATTAACGGATAGGAATAGGCTTAGGAGCATGAGTAGGGATCGTCTCATAACAGTTAGATTTGGGGTTATGTTTATAAAGTAACATCAGGTTGTAGGCACGCTACTTTAATAACTAATATAATGAATTTTAAGGAATTAAGTGACTAGTAGTTTCCAGTAAGGATCGTTACAATGCGTTGGCAAAAAGAAGCTGTATTTGAGGATTTTGAAGAATATGACTAGCTTGACGACAAGGATTTACTTTTGATACACACCATCCCGCAGCATGTTACAGTTTCATTTTGGATTACCTACTCGTATTCTTTCTTTTGAGCTCATACACCATACAAGGCGTTCCATTAAATGCTCTTTCTTCGATGAACTCAAATCCCAGCCGCTTATAGAATCGTTGCGCTTTGTTATTGGATTTCAAAGGGTCGATCAGTATTCCGTTTACAGTATCGTCTTTAAAACATCTTTCTATGGCAAGATTCATCATGATGGTTCCGTAGCCTTTGTTGAGATGCTTTTCCTCTCCAATCCAAATGTCGATGGCTCTTTTATTGGGTTCCACTTCTCCCCAATAGTGTGTTTCTTCCAGAAGGGGGTCAATTATTTGAATAAAACCTATGGGTTCCGAATCTAATTCGGCAATGAGTTGTTCCCGCCATTCGGGATCTGTTTTCAATTCTACTTCCCAATTCCAATCGTCATCCGGGTCAGAGTCGATCACGTGTTGTTGGGTGTCCCAATACGTAAGCAATTCCAAATCGTCTATGGTAGCAGTTCTTAAGGTAATCATAGCCTCTTGCTCATCACTAAATTTGTGTAGGTGTTGTCTTCCATTACGAAAGGTGCTTTACCCAAATCAATATAATTACTTTTCTTGTAGAAGTTATACGCTCTTGTATTGCTTTCCAGCAACCATAACCAAACCCTATCGTAGCCGCGCTGTTTTAAAACGTGTTCGGCTTTTTTTACCAGGAGTTTTCCAATCCCTTTACCACAAAACCATTCGAGAATGTAGATTTTGTTGAGTTCTGGAGCCACGAAATCACCTATGGGACAAGGTTTCTCAAAATCGATTTCCAGAACACCCACTAGATTGTTTTTATATTCAGCAACCATTATTGCGTCGGGTATGGTAGCAATGATATTTTCCAGTCTTTCGATGCTGAATTGCTCTGTGATGAAATTGGCGAATTCATCCGAAACACCCTCTTTGCCATAGGTTTGAATATATACCTGCTTGTAAAGAATGGACAATTTTTTTGAATCATCCAACCTCGCATGCCGAATAAGGAAATCATGGTTCATTTCGTTTTATTTGTTTGCAACTGGCGCATCTCAACTCCTGTTCCCGATTGAAGCCAATGTTAACTACTGGTTTTATGTTTCTTTTTTATCAGTCCGTAAATAATGTTAATCGGAAAGATGATTTGTCCAAAAATCACAAGCAAAATAATCAGTGTGATGATGAAAGTCAAATTATTATTGAATTCATATTCCATAATTTCAGTTCGATAAAATTTAGTCAAAATCCACACTGCGAAAGTTCCCCCAAAAGTTAGTCCAATATGAGTCCAATTCAGCCACATTGATAATTTTCTGTCTACTTTTTGCATAATCCAATATCCTATACCGATTATTCCAAAAAGCACTGAAATCATTAATGCTAAATGCAAATAGGCAATCACGAAATAAGTGTCGTGAACATTAATATCCAATACTGCGTCTCCACTCAAAATTCCAATCAACATTATAATCGGAATCGAAAGTAAGAAAATGAGATACGGTTTTTCAATTAAATAATTCATTTCTTCAACTTATGGCTAACAGTTTGTGTATAAGACGTTACATCACCCAGGGAGCCATGAATTTATATACAGGGTATAGGCTTTATTCATTTATTACTATCCTGATCGGGTATTTTTGATATTTAAAAACTTTAATTCGATTATCTAACTCGATGTAAGTCTCATCATATCTTTTGAATGAATCTTCACCACCAATGGAACCTATTTCTTTTAGTCCTTCAATAATTTCTAACTCCCCAATTTTTTCGAAGCGATTTTTAAAGTTCAATAAGTCTTTATGTTCAACTGCCTGAATAGCAAAACCGAAACAGAAATTTGGTTTTCCACCAACATAGTCCCATATTCTTTCAATTCCAGGTTGTGAAGCTTTTGTCTGTTCTCTGCTAAATCCGCTTCCAATAGTTCTTCCTAGTATTTCTGATTCAACAACGTCTGCCATTGTTGGTTTTAAAGTTGATTTTAAGGTAATCGGGACAAGCCAATAATTACAACTTCCTCGATATTGGTCAATCTTTACACAGCAAGTAACAGCATACTCACCGTTTGACAGTTGAAAGGTCAGTACAGAGTTCTCGTTGAAAATAAAATTGGTTATTCTTCGATACTGCTTACGTTTCCTTATTTTTCTGTTCGGTTTTTCAATCTTATTCAGATACCTTTTAAGGACTGATTTTCTTGATTTGCCTTCTTTTTCCGAATACGAAGTCCACTCATTTACACAAGCATCTTTGTTGATGACCTCCCTGATAAATTCAATTCGTTTGCTAGTCATTATTCCCAATTCCCAATATGCAAGTCCACAACTAGTTACATAGATTTCATTATCAAAATCATCAAAGTATTCAAGCTGTTCCAGAGGAAATTCGTTAAGAATCATTTGTATTTCAGCACCACTGTCATAAAGGTCCATAATGCCCCAATACGTATCGTGAGCTGTATCCCCATCTATAATTTTAGTACCGTCTGTCGCCATTTCAATTCTTTACTTGCCAATAACGCATAGATATTTGGCTAACTCCTTATATCCCTTTATTGCTGACATAAATCTAACACTTTTATA
>JAHQVM010000116.1 GCA_019634365.1 Flavobacteriaceae bacterium
CGTGGGTTTCTTCACCTTTACAATGGTCAAGAAGCAGTATTAGCAGGTGCTTTACACGCGATGGAATTGGGCAAGGATAAGATGATCACTGCCTACCGAAATCACGTGCAACCCATTGGTATGGGAGTAGATCCTAAAAAAGTCATGGCAGAGCTTTATGGCAAAGCCACTGGTACTTCCCAAGGTCTTGGAGGATCCATGCATATATTTTCGAAAGAACATGGTTTCTACGGAGGTCATGGGATTGTAGGAGGACAGATTCCATTAGGGGCCGGACTTGCCTTTGGCGACAAATATGCTGGCAATGATGGTGTAACCCTCACATTTATGGGTGATGGTGCGACACGTCAGGGTTCTTTGCATGAAACCTTTAACTTGGCCATGCTGTGGAATTTGCCTGTTGTTTTTTGTGTTGAGAACAATGGATATGCCATGGGTACTTCGGTAGAGCGTACCGCAAACCATACCGAAATCTGGAAATTGGGATTAGGGTATGAAATGCCTTGCCGCCCAGTAGATGGTATGAAACCTGAAGTTGTCGCTAAGGAATTGGATGAAGCAATCACCCGTGCAAGAACAGGTGGTGGTCCAACATTTTTGGAGATTCGTACTTATCGATATAGAGGACATTCCATGAGTGACGCACAGCACTACAGAACCAAGGAGGAAGTAGAGAAGATGCGTGATGAAGATCCAATAAGCTATGTTTTGGACATTATTTACAAAAAGAAATACGCCACCGAAGATGAAATTGCGGTGATTGATAAGCGCGTGAAGGATTTGGTAAGTGAGTGCGAGAAGTTTGCTGAAGAATCTCCCTATCCAGAGAAGAACGTCATGTACGACGCTGTATACGAACAAGAAGATTATCCATTTTTACCTCATAAACTATAAACTATGGCAGAAGTAATTACCATGCCCCGTTTGAGTGATACCATGGAAGAAGGAACCGTGGCGTCATGGCTCAAGAAAGTGGGGGACAAAGTGGAAGAAGGTGATATTCTGGCCGAGATCGAAACAGACAAGGCTACCATGGAATTCGAATCCTTTTACGAAGGAACCTTATTACATATAGGGATTGCTGAAGGAGAAACCGCTAATGTGGATGCGTTGTTGGCCATTATCGGTGAAGAAGGAGAGGATATTTCTGGATTGCTAGCAGGAGATGCTCCTGTAGCAACCGATGCTAATGAATCATCGAGCTCCGAAGCTTCCGAAGATGCAGCACAGGCAAATGAGGATACGTCATCCAGTAGTGAAGTGCCAGAGGGGGTGGAAATTATTACCATGCCAAGATTGAGTGATACGATGGAAGAAGGAACCGTGGCCACTTGGTTGAAAAAGGAAGGTGATGCAGTGGAGGAAGGTGATATTCTAGCGGAAATCGAAACAGATAAAGCCACCATGGAGTTTGAGTCTTTCTATAGTGGAACCCTCTTAAAAATTGGAATTAAAGAAGGCGAAACAGCCAAAGTAGATGCTTTGTTAGCGATTATAGGACCTGCTGGTACAGATGTGTCTGGTGTTTCGGTTTCTGCTGCTAAAACTGCCACAACTGCACCAAAGGAAGAGAAGAAAGCACCGGCCCCTGCTCCGGAAGCTCCAAAGGCGGCTCCGAAGATGGAAGCTCCGAAGGTGACAACTCAGTCTACAGGAGGAAGAATATTTGCTTCGCCACTGGCTAAAAAGCTTGCCGAGGAGAAGGGCATCGACCTTTCTAGGGTACAAGGCTCTGGAGAAAACGGTCGTATTATTAAACGTGATATAGAAAATTATCAGCCGAGCGCAGCAAGTGCTGGTGCTCCAGCATATATTCCAGTAGGAGAGGAAAGTTGGGAAGAGGTGAACAATTCGCAAATGCGCAAGACGATTGCCAAGCGTTTGGGTGAATCCAAGTTTACCGCTCCGCATTATTATCTTACCGTTGAGTTCGATATGGATACGGCGATTGCATCACGCAAAGCCATCAATGCAGATCCAGACGTTAAAATATCCTTCAATGATATGATCGTTAAGGCGTGCGCCATGGCATTGAGAAAACACCCAAGGGTGAATTCTACTTGGGCCGATAAAACCACGCAAATTGCCAAGCACATCCATGTAGGGGTCGCCGTGGCGGTTGAGGACGGACTAGTGGTACCCGTATTGAAATTTGCGGATCAGATGTCCTTCATGCAAATAGGAGCTGCCGTAAAAGATTTGGCGGGTAAAGCACGTAACAAAAAACTCACTCCAGATGAAATGCAGGGAAGTACCTTCACGGTTTCTAACTTGGGGATGTTTGGTATAAAGGAGTTTACTTCGATCATCAATCAACCCAATTCTGCGATTCTTTCAGTGGGAGCAATTGTTCAGAAACCGGTTGTTAAAAATGGTGCCATTGCCATCGGAAATACCATGACGGTAACGTTGGCTTGTGACCACAGGACTGTAGATGGTGCTACCGGAGCGGCCTTCCTGCAAACCTTAAGAAATTATGTTGAAAACCCTGTAACTATGTTTGTGTAGTTTTACGGGAATTGAATCATCATATAAAAGCCTTGTAACCCTATTGTTGCAAGGCTTTTTCAATAAAGAATAGTATCTTTCACATATGAAGAAAAACATCATCATCACCGGAACCAGTAGAGGAATAGGTTATGAATTGGTCGGGCTTTTGGCCGATACCGATCATGAAGTTTTGGCACTCTCAAGGAATGCTGTCCCCATTTCTGGTTTGGGGGTAACCAATTGCCATTGTTTTCCATGCGATATTACCGATCCCAAGGATATTAAGAAAGTTCCGGCCTTTGTAAAAGAGCATTGGGGAACGGTGGATATCCTCATTAATAATTCCGGTTATCTGGTCAATAAGCCATTCGCAAAGCTTAAAAAGGAAGATTTTCAGTATTCCTATGATGTAAATGTCTTTGGGGCCGCGCTCCTTACGCAGGCGGTTCTACCCTTTATGAGCACAACCGGACATGTACTCAATATTAGCAGTATGGGTGGCATACAAGGCAGTTTAAAATTTCCCGGGCTTGCCGCTTACAGCAGTAGCAAGGGAGCCATCATAACACTTACCGAAGTTTTGGCCGAAGAGTACAAGGATTTGGGGCCTGCATTCAATGCATTGGCACTGGGGGCCGTTCAAACCGAAATGCTGGAAGAGGCATTCCCTGGTTTTAAAGCACCCGTAACAGCAATGGAAATGGCCCAGTATATATTGGATTTTGCCCTGAAGGGAAACCAGTTTTACAACGGGAAAATACTGCAGGTATCCAACAGTACGCCCTAAAATGGACGAAATACTCTCCAAATACATACCATCTGCGGCTAGTTCTGGAATCATTCAGTTGTTGAAGGATCATGAGGTCCATCTAAAGATTGTAAACGAGCGGGTTACCCGTCATGGAGATTACCGAAAAATGCCCAATGGGCAGCATCAGATTACCGTAAATTCAAATTTAAATCCCTACCGATTTACCATTACACTCGTTCATGAAATCGCACATTTGGTAGCATTTACCAAATATGGAAGAGGGATCAAACCCCATGGCAAAGAATGGAAACACACATTTCAGCTATTAATGCTTCCCTTTTTACGTCCCGAGGTATTTCCCACTAGAATTTTACCGTTGCTCGCTAATCATTTCAAAAATCCAAAAGCAAGTAGTGATACCGATGCTAAATTATCGTTAGCATTAAAGCAATATGATCCGCCCAATGATAAAAACTATATCTTTGAAATTCCTTACGGGGGTACTTTCCGTTTGTATAATGGGAAAGTATTTAAACGGGGCAATAAGAGGGTGAAACGTTACGAATGTGTTGAAGTATCAACAGGACGTGTTTATCTCTTTAATCCCAATGCAGAAGTAGAGTTCTTGAAATAAAATTGATTGTATTGAACACCAATTATTACGCAGTAATTATGGCCGGGGGCATAGGGTCCCGCTTTTGGCCTGTGAGTACCTCAGGATTTCCCAAACAGTTTCACGATATGTTGGGAACGGGAAAGACTTTGTTGCAACAAACGTTTTCTCGGTTAACAGAAGATATTCCCGCCGAGAACGTTCAAATATTGACCAATGAACGCTATTTAGATCTCTGTCTGGAACAATTGCCAGAGATTGATGCGACTCAGGTGGTTTTGGAACCTGCCATGCGAAACACAGCACCATGCATACTACTTTCGGCGTTAAAAATTTATAAAGAGAATCCCGATGGTGTTATGATCGTGGCTCCCAGTGATCACTGGATCGAAGATGAAGCGGCCTTCAGGAAGGATGTGAAGACATGTTTCGAGGCCTGTGCTTCAGAAGATATATTACTTACCTTGGGAATTCACCCAACCTTCGCCAATACGGGCTATGGTTATATTGAAAGCGATAAGGAAGAAGATTCCCTTTTGAAGAAAGTACTTCAGTTTCGGGAAAAGCCGGATTATGAAACGGCCCAACAATTCATTGCTGAAGGCAATTTCTATTGGAATGCCGGTATTTTTATCTGGAGTGTTAAAAGCATTATTAAGGCTTTTGAAGTATTGATGCCCGAAATGTATGCTTCTCTGTACGAAGGATATGGCGTGCTCAATACCCAAGATGAAATAGAATTTGTCGATAAAAATTATCCCAATGTCGAAAACATCTCCATCGACTTTGCCATTATGGAAAAAGCCAGCAATGTTTTGGTGAAAAAGGCTACCTTCGATTGGAATGACCTTGGGACTTGGGGAGCCCTGCACGATAAAATCACGGAGGAAGCTAACGAAAATGCTGTTGTGCGTGCCACTCCGCATCTAAAAAATGCCCAAGGGAACATGGTCTATACAGCTACCAATAAATTGGTGGTAATAGATGGATTGGATGATTATATCGTCGTGGATAAGAAAAATGTTTTAATGATCTTTCCGAAGGAAAAAGAACAAGATATCAAGCAATTGCTAAATGAAGTGAAGGAAAAGTTCGGAGAGGATTACGCTTAAATAATACACTATGGAGGAAGCAGATAAGGAGAAGGAGATTGCCAAAGAAAAGGAAATTGCACAAAATAAAGAAGCCGTAAAACAGGATGCCAAAGGGCTTTGGGTGAGTAGCCGAAAGTTTTTGGTAGAATTACTGGATTTCCGTCACGATACCGATCGGGATAGCACCATTGAAGCTATCAAAAATGATATTCCGTTCAAAGGAGCAACAGCCTGGATTCTAATATGCTCGATTTTTGTGGCATCTGTAGGATTGAATGCGAATTCAACTGCCGTTGTGATTGGGGCGATGCTTATATCCCCGCTAATGGGTCCTATCCTTGGTATTGGGATGTCCATTGCACTAAATGATATTGATACCCTTAGGAAATCATTGATTAACCTGGCAACAATGATCGTCTTGAGTTTGTTGACCGCCTATCTTTTCTTTAAGTTTTTTCCGCTGGGGAGTCAAGAGACATCGGAACTATTAGGGAGAACCAAACCCGATATTCGTGATGTACTTATTGCTTTCTTTGGTGGATTGGCATTGATCATCGCACGAACGAAAAAAGGAACCATTGCTTCCGTAATCTTCGGTGTGGCGATTGCCACAGCCTTAATGCCACCTTTATGTACCGCTGGGTATGGATTGGCCAATGGAAACCTTGCCTATTTCGGTGGCGCCATGAATTTGTTTACCATTAATACCATATTCATTGCTTTGGCCACTTTTATCGTGTTGAAAGTGTTGCGATTTCCTATGCTTAAATACGCCAATTCCAAAAAGCGAAAACGCATTGCACAATTGGCCTCATTGGCTGCAATTATAGTAATGATTTATCCTACCATTACCTTTTTGAAGGTGCTTAAGGAAAGTGGCTTCGAAAGCGATTATGCGAGTTTTGTAAAGACAGAAATAGAACCCAATAATGACCTTTGGTTTCAGAAAGGAATACTGGACGCCGAAAATAAAGTGATTACACTGTATTTTAATGGTGAAATTGCAGAAGCAACCGAAACGGATCTAAGAAATGAGATAAAAGGGTACTCCAACATCAATGATTTCGATTTGAAGATTAATGGTAATAAGAACCGGAGTTTCGATAAAATTTCAGATGCCTATGATCGTGCCATCAGTGATTTGGATGAAAAAGACAATATCATTCTCGGATTGCAGGGTCAAATAGAAAGTCTGAAGCAAGAAATCGCAAGCCTTACTGAACAAAACAACAGTTATTCCTTCTCGGTAATTTCGAAGGATGCAAAGATCCAATTTCAGGATTTGGAGTACTTCGGGCTTTCCCGAATGATGGTTTCCAGCGACTTCATAAAAGTAGATACCATTAACGTCGTTTCTGCCAAATGGAAACAATCACTAAATGATAGTGTGAAATTGGCAAGAAACAATCAATTGATGGATTGGTTAAAGACGCAGATAAAGGCAGATACGCTCGTTCTTAAGAACGACTAGTTTGGATCTCACTCTTGTTTTATTTGCACCTCTCTAATCTTTTTGAAAAGGTCCGAAGAGTACACAAAATCGGTTACGTCCTTGTTGTCCGTTTTAAAAATTTGGGTATTGTTCCCTTGCCATGCCAGATTACCTTGCTGAAGGAATACAATCTTTTCCCCAATTTCCATAACCGAATTCATGTCATGTGTGTTAATCACTGTAGTGATGTTGTATTCACGGGTGATTTCCTGAATGAGATTGTCGATAAGGATAGCTGTTCTAGGATCGAGACCCGAATTGGGTTCGTCGCAAAATAGATACTTCGGATTGTTCACAATGGCTCGTGCAATGGCCACCCTCTTCTGCATACCCCCAGAAATTTCTGAAGGAAACTTTTTATTCACGTTTTCAAGATTTACACGGGCCAATACTTCATTTACCCGATCCAACATTTCCGATTTCTTTTTCTTCGAAAACATGCGCAAGGGAAACATTACGTTTTCCTCAATGTTCATGGAATCGAACAAGGCGCTTCCCTGAAATACCATTCCCATATTTTCCCGAAGTCGGCGTTTCTCCTCTTCATCCATATCTTCAATCGCACGATCCTCGAATATGATGCTTCCCTCTTCTGGTTCAAAGAGTCCTAAAAGGCACTTCAAAAATACTGTTTTACCACTTCCACTTTGCCCAATGATGAGATTGGTTTTTCCCTTATCGAAGGTTGTGTTCAATCCCTTTAGGATATGTTCCTTACCAAAGCTCTTATGTAGATTTTTAACGGTGATCATTAGCTAAGGAGTAAAGAGGTTACGATATAATTGGTTAAAATGATAAGCACACTGGTCCAAACAAAAGAATTCGTACTTGCTTTACCTACCTCGAGTGCTCCACCTTTCATGAAATACCCTTGCCATGAAGGCACGGTAGCTAGAATAAAAGCAAAAACGAATGTTTTTATAAAGGCATAGATTACGTGAAACGTTATGAAGTCCTCTTGCAATCCCTGTATAAAAGCTTCAGAAGTGCTGAAACCTCCATAGACACCTGCTACCCAACCTCCTAGGATTCCGAGGAACATAGAGATTGCAATAACAAATGGATAAAACAGTAGGGCTATTACCTTGGGGAATACCAAATAGTTCAAGGAATTGATTCCCATAACTTCCAAGGCATCTATTTGTTCTGTTACACGCATGGATCCAATACTGGAGGTAATGAATGACCCCATTTTACCCGCCATGATGATGGAGATGAATGTAGGTGCAAATTCGAGAATGATCGATTGTCGTGTGGCAAAGCCAACCAAGTATTCGGGGATTAAGGGATTATCGATGTTAAGCGCGGTCTGGATAGCGACAACGCCTCCAACGAAAAAGGAGATAAAGGCAACAATTCCCAAAGAATTGATAATGAGTTCGTCTACTTCCTTCAATACCAGTTCCCGCAACACCGAACCTTTTGTAGGACGGCTAAATACGGCTTTGAGCATTAAGAAATAGGAGCCAATATCATGTAGGTATTTCATAGGCAGTGATCTGTTGCTAAAGTAACAAAATTCACCGAGTGTTTCCTTCGATGGGGAAGTGGTTTCTACTTATTGAAAAGTTCCATCATTTTGTGATAGATACCCGTGTTTTCATAAATGCCTCCGAAGCTCTCGGATCCGGGTCCTTTGGCGAATACAGGTACCATGGTGGCAGAATGGCTGTCTGTAGAGAACGTTGGGGATATTTCATTATAATTACCCCGTTCGGACGATAAAGTAAACCCGCCCGTTTCATGGTCTGCTGTAACGATCACTAAGGTTTCTCCATTCGAATCCGCAAAGTCCAATACAGTACCAATGGTGCTGTCAAAATCCAATAATTCTGCAATAAGATAATCTGCATCCATGTCGTGACCGCCCCAATCAATTTGGGAACCTTCAATCATTAAGAAGAATCCACCTTCGTTTTTCGAGAGTTGATCCAATGCCAATTGCGTCGCTTTAGGAAGGAAGTCACCACGTGTTTCCATGGTAGGCATTCCTTTTTGAGCTAATAAAAATCCTTGCTTGTCGTCTGCAATTGTCTTAACCGAAGTGGTGTCTACCGTAAATCCATTTTTGGTAAATTCTGAAAGCAAATCGACGCCATCGGTTCTTTTATTGAAAAACTGCAATCCGCCGCCAGCGAAAAAATCGATTCCTGAATTTGGTAAATACGCAGCAATTTTTTCTTCCTCACTTCGGGAAGTGCTATGCGCATAAAAGGAAGCAGGTGTGGCATGTGTAATGGATGAGGTAGCAATAACCCCTGTAGCAATATTCCTTTCAGAAACGTGTTCCACAATGGTTTTTACTTCAGTAGAATCACTATCTACTCCGATAGCTCCATTGTAGGATTTCACACCACTGGCAAATGCGGTCGCACCCGCCGCTGAATCGGTTATCAAATTATCTGAGGAAGATGTTTTAATAAGCCCAACCACAGGGAATCGTTCGAAATTGGACGCAGCATCTTTATAAAATAAACTTGCAGATACTTCACTTAGGCCCATACCATCGCCTACCATTAAAATGATATTTTTGGGATGGTTTATTGTTTGTTCTGTCTCTTGGATTGGAGTCTCTTTTTCCCCTGAATTACAGGCCAACAAGCATAACGATAGGAATAGTGCAAGTAATTTATTCATAAGATGGTTTTGAAGTACAAAAATAGAGATAATGGTTGAGTAATAGGTATTAAGGTTGTGTTAGTTCCATTAGAAGAGCTTCTTGCGAATGGCATTCCAACGAAGATTTCTGATAAAACTGCCTTCTTCTTGAGTAACCAAAAAACCATCGTGTGTTCCAAGGAAACCTTTTAAAGCGCCAAAAAAGTATCCCAAGCTTTTCTTTTTAAGGGCCAATTTACCTGCAGCGATGAGCGTAAGTAGGAATCCATACCTCATTTTTTTAAAGGCTTCCCCCTGTTTTTTCCCCGCTTTGTCTGCGTAATGTTGCCCCGTAGGCTTAAGGTGTTTTACGTGCAGGCTTTCGTCGGTTATCACCTCCCAACCATAGAACTGGGCTAGCAATTCATCCACGGTATCCCAGCCCATGGCCTTTTTCAATCCCCCAATTTGTTGGTAACAGGATTTTCTGTAGGCTTTCAAGGCGCCGCGGATATGATCCTTGTTCGTTAGGTTTTCAAGCACCCAGTCATTTCCATTGTCGATATAACAGAAGCCACCGGCCATGCCACAGTTTGGATTTTTATCAAAAATAGCGGAAAGGCGTTCTAAATAATTTTCAGGAAAAATGAGGTCAGCATCGAATTTGCACAAGATGTCGAATCGGTCATCAAGTTCCTCAAGTCCCCGATAAAATGCCTTTATCACTTTGCTTCCAGGAAGGTGTTTGCTATCAGAATGATGTTTTGTAACAGTGATGAAATCATATTTTTCTGAAAAAGATTGAACAATACGGTAGGTCTGGTCCGTCGAATTATCATCGACTACAATAATTTGTTTGGGCAAAAAGGTTTGATCGGCTAAGGATTGAAGCGTTTGTGCTATATAGGCTTCTTCGTTATAGGCAGGTATGACTATATAGAAGTCCATTTATTTCCTTTCGGCATATACCAAGTAATAACGTGGGGTAAATCTTCTCAAAATGGGACGAATTCCCACTTTCTTAACAGGATTGGTGAATTTTTCACGTTTCTTAATACGCCAACCAGCTTTTTCCAATAGCCAATCGAATTGCCAATCCTCGAATTCGTGGTAATGCCGATCACGATCATCGGTCTTGCTTCGGTATGCCGAAGCAAACCATAATTTAAGCGGAACGGAAGCGACTAACTTTTTGGCTTCGATGTCATTTATGACATTAAATGGAGAAACCAAATGCTCAAAAATTTCGAAGGCCGTAACCACATCATATTCGGTAGTCTTCACTGCACTTGTATCCAGATCGAGGTCTTCTCCACTTGTATTGGTTACCTGATAACCCTCACGGGTGAGAATTTCAGAAAATGGATTGGTCACCCCCAAGTCCAAAATGGACTCTTCTGTGGAAACAAATTCTCGCAGAAACCTCAGTGTATGTTTATAGCGTTTTTTGGGATACTTTCCTTCGTACATGGTTAGATTCTGTAAACAATGGCGTTGATGTTCATTCCCGCACCAACACTAGCAAAGATAACGATATCTCCTTTGCTTACTTCGTGCCCATCTAATTTTCCTTTCACCACCAAATCATACACCGTAGGCACGGTAGCGACACTGGAATTACCCAATTTATCGATAGTCATGGGCATAACATCTGCCGGAGGCTCCATACCATACAATTTAAAGAATCTGTGTATGATGGCTTCGTCCATTTTTTCGTTTGCTTGATGGATGAAGACTTTTTTTACGGCTTCGATACTCACACCACTTTTGTCCAAACATTCTTTCATGGCAAGTGGTACGTTGCTCAAGGCAAATTCATAGATTTTTCGGCCATACATTTTTATATAGCGTCTGGCATCATTCAGCTCTTGGTTGTTGGATTCACCGAAATAAATAAAGTGCGCCTCATCATAGGCATATGTGGCGCTACAATGTCCTAAAATGTCACTTTCTGAAGATGCATCCATTTCGAGAACCACAGCTCCAGCACCATCACTGTATATCATGGAGTCACGGTCATGCTGATCGACCACACGAGAAAGGGCTTCTGCACCAATGACCAAGCATTTTTGGGCCATTCCCGCTTTCATAAAAGCTTGTGCCTGTATCATTCCTTCAACCCAACCAGGGCAACCGAATAGGATGTCGTATGCAACACAAGAAGGATTTTTAATGCGCAACAAGTGTTTTACCCGTGACGCTAAACTAGGTACGGTGTCACTTTGTTGTGTGCCATGTTTTACATCGCCATAATTATGGGCTACGATAATATAATCGAGGGATTCTTTATCGATGCCAGCATCTTCCAAAGCCGCTTCTGCGGCAAAATGTGCAATTTCTGAAGTGACTAATTTGTCTTTTAGGTACCTACGTTCCTCAATACCCGTAATGGCTTTGAATTTTTTGATGATGACCTCATTCTCATGTCCAAATGGTGAACCATCTTCATTATAAAAGTCGTGATTTTCGAATCCCTTGTTCGGTGCAACTTTACTGGGGATAAAGCTACCCACACCTGAAATTTGTATGCCCATAGATTTTAGTATTGGCTAAAGGTAGGTAAAAAGTTTTTTGTGCTATTATCGAATGGATTGAAAAATACGATACCCAAAGGCCCTTATAAACATAGCTCGAAGCCTGCATTATAGGTTTCGAGCTATACTGTTAGGTCTAATCTCGTTTTAGGCCTCCATGTATTCTTCTATAGGAGCACAGGTGCAGATTAGGTTTCTGTCACCATACGCATCGTCTACACGTCGCACACTAGGCCAGAATTTGTTTTCAGAAACATATTCCAACGGAAAAGCAGCTTCTTGCCGTGAATAGGGGAGTTCCCATAGGTCACTAGTAAGCATTGCTTGCGTGTGCGGTGCATTTTTCAAAACATTATTGGCATCGTCTTTACTTGCAGCTTCAATTTCTTTTCTTATGGAAATCATGGCCTCGCAAAAGCGATCTAATTCTTCCTTGCTTTCACTTTCGGTAGGTTCTACCATAATGGTTCCAGCCACCGGAAAAGATACGGTGGGGGCGTGAAATCCATAATCCATCAAGCGTTTGGCAATATCGGTTACTTCAATACCATGTTCTTTGAATGGACGACAATCAATAATCATCTCATGGGCGGCTCGTCCTCTTTCCCCTGTATAAAGGGTTTCATAATGACCGTGCAATCGTTCCTTGATATAATTGGCATTAAGGATGGCATACTGGGTGGATTCCTTTAGACCATTTTCTCCTAGCATAGAGATATAGGCATAACTTATTAGACACGCAAGGGCACTACCCCAGGGCGCTGCTGAAATAGCAGAAATGGCATGGTCGCCACCTGTTTCTATCACTGGATTGGAAGGTAAAAATGGTACCAATTGTTCGGCCACGCAGATTGGCCCTACACCAGGTCCTCCTCCTCCATGTGGAATGGCAAAGGTTTTGTGCAAGTTGAGGTGGCATACATCGGCACCAATGGCTCCAGGGTGGGTCAATGCTACCTGAGCATTCATGTTGGCTCCATCCATATACACCTGTCCACCATTATCGTGTATGATTCCTGTTATTTCCCGAATGGCACTTTCATAAACTCCATGAGTGGAGGGATAGGTTACCATGAGTGCCCCGAGATTTTCTTTATGCTCTTCGGCCTTGGCTCTGAGGTCGTCCACATCAATATTTCCTTCTTCTGTTGCTTTGGTAACAACTACTTTCATTCCTGCCATTACGGCACTTGCCGGATTCGTTCCGTGCGCAGAGGAAGGGATGAGGCATATATTTCTATGGCTTTCGCCTCTGGATTCGTGATAGGCTCTAATAACCATAAGTCCTGCATATTCCCCTTGTGCTCCCGAATTGGGTTGCAAAGAAGTTCCAGCGAATCCAGTAATTTCTGTAAGCTGATCTTCTAGTTTTTTCAACATGATTTGATACCCTTCTGCCTGATCTAAGGGAACAAAAGGATGTATATTTCCCCAGCGGGCATCACTTAATGGGAGCATCTCCGCAGCTGCATTCAATTTCATGGTACAGGAACCAAGGGAAATCATAGAATGGTTCAAAGCTAAATCCTTACGCTCCAATTTTTTGATGTATCGCATCAATTCAGTTTCACTATGATAACTATTGAAGACTACGTTGGTCATAAATTCTGAGGTCCTGGAAACACTTTCAGGAATTGCTGTACTATCTAAAATTTGGGTGATCTGTTGTGCCGATTTACCCGTTACTTCAGCAAAGACACCCACAATGGCATTGAGGTCTTTTATGGTTGTTGTCTCATTTAAGGCGATGGAAACAGTTTCCGAATCGGGATAGTAGAAATTGATTCCATGAGCTTGAGCTATACTTTTTACAGTTTCGGCATTGGTCTTAATAGCTATGGTATCGAAATAGGTCTCATTTGCCTGGTACAATCCCAGTTTTTCTAAGGCATCGGTCAAAGTAACAGCACTACCATGTACTTTGCTTGCAATATCTTGTAGGCCATCAGGTCCGTGATATACGCCATACATTCCTGCCATTACAGCCAAAAGTACCTGAGCCGTGCAAATGTTGGACGTAGCCTTATCCCGTTTAATGTGTTGTTCGCGCGTTTGCAATGCCATTCGTAGGGCGCGGTTTCCATCTGTATCCTTGGTTACCCCAATGATTCTACCTGGGATATTTCTTTTGTAGGCTTCTTTGGTTGCAAAGTAAGCCGCATGGGGTCCTCCGTAACCCAATGGGATTCCAAACCGTTGCGTAGTACCTACCACCACATCGGCTCCAAAATGTCCGGGAGCTTCCAATTTTACCAAACTCAGGATATCGGCTGCCACGGCCACCTTAATGCCTACTGCATTGGCGTTTTCGATAAAGGAAGCGTTATCGTACACTTTTCCGCTTTTACCCGGATATTGCAAAATGGCTCCAAAAAATTCCTTGGAGAAATTGAAGGTGGTATGATCACCAATGACTAATTCGATTCCCAAGGGAGTAGACCGTGTCTGCAACAACGCAAGGGTCTGAGGTAGTATTTCTTCTGAAACGAAGAACTTTACCACATTCTCTTTCTTTTGGGCGCGTTCCCGAACGGCATACAAAAGACTCATCGCTTCTGCGGCTGCAGTAGCTTCATCAAGTAACGAGGCATTGGCAATTTCCATGCCGGTAAGATCGGTTACGATGGTTTGGAAATTGAGTAAAGCTTCCAATCGACCTTGAGCAATTTCGGCCTGATAAGGCGTATAGGCAGTATACCAGCCTGGGTTTTCCAAAATATTACGTTGAATTACTGCTGGAGTATTTGCCGCGTGATATCCAAGCCCAATATAACTTTTGAACACTTTGTTTTTGGATGCCAATTCATTAATGTGCTCGAGATATTCCTGTTCGCTTAGCGCCGGATCCAATTGAATGTCATCCTTCAATCGAATATCGTTGGGGATGGTTTCGAAAATGAGTTGTTCCATACTTTCTACCCCAATGGCTTGAAGCATTTGGGGAAGGTCACTGGGCCTTGGGCCGATGTGTCTAAGGGCAAAAGAAGAAGTGTTCATTAACAAATGATTAAATTTTTACAAAATTACGACATATACCGCAAAAAAAATGCGTTTTGAAGCGGTCGAATTAGGAATTTTTCAACCAAATCTATGAGTTACTAACACTTTGGGTATTTTTGCTGAATGCGTCCATTTCGACTATTGTTTGACTTCTACATCAATGCAAGTATACACGTAGCGGTGGCGGTCTGTTCCTTGGTTGTATTAATCGCCAAGGAATACACGGTTCCTATTTCGGAAATTGTATTGGGGATTGTTTTTTTCGGAACAATAACGGGGTATAATTTCATCAAGTATGCGCGAATTGCTGGACTGCATCATCGTAGCTTGGCAGATTCATTGAAAACCATTCAGGTGTTTTCATTTTTATGTGCCGGATTTTTACTGTACCTCTTGGTTCTTATGCCGGTAAATTTGTGGGCGCCTTTGCTAATCCTTGGAGTGCTAACCTTCCTTTATGCTGTTCCCTTTATTCGGCGAAAGAGTTTGAGGACGCTTTACGGCATTAAGATTTTCGTGGTTGGATTGGTTTGGTCTTCGGTAACGGTGCTCTTCCCACTTTGGGGTTCGAACTTGTTGGGTCAAACAGACATTTGGATTTCTTTTACCCAGATATTACTTCTTGTAATTGTTTGGACCTTGCCTTTCGAAATAAGGGATATGATGTATGATTCCCCAAAATTGGGGACCTTGCCTCAGCGACTGGGTATTTTGGGTGTCAAGCTATTAGGGATCTCACTAATGGTTCTAACGCTGGTATTGGAAGGGTTTAAAGATGAGTATTCCACATCGCATTTTCTTGGATTACTTTCGATTTGTGTGGTAAGTGGTGTTCTCTTGGGACTTGCACAAAAAAAACAACCGAAGTACTATGCATCATTTCTGGTGGAAAGTATCCCGATTGTATGGGTTGTATTGGATATCGTCCTAAGACGACTGTTTGGATAACTCTTGCTGAAGGCGCGCCTTTAATTCTTCCTTGTCTGCCGTTTTTACTTTAGGGTTTTTGTAAGCTTTAGTCAATTTAGTATTTCGGGCCGTATATTTTCTGCACGCCCTGCAATAAATAAGGTGAATGTTAAGTCTTACCTTTTCCCAAAAGGTAGCCTCCTTATATTGATTTTTATCGCAAAAATGGTTTGCCTCGTGGCACTCTAATTTTATATTCATATCTTCTTAAAACCAATTTTCTTCTAGGCAATCCGCCATCGCTTTACGCGCTCGGTGGATGATTACCCATAGGTTAGACGGGGTTATATCAAATTCATTACAGATAGTTTCGGTATCGAAGCCATCCACAGTTTTCATTCTAAAGATGGATGCCTGTTTCTCTGGTAACTTATCCATACAACCAAAAATCGCCATCCCCAATTCTTCATTCTCCATTTGATCCTCGGCGGTTTTGTCGAATGGATCCCCAACGCGTTCCTCCAACCAATCCCCATCATCTTCACTTTCTTTATAATTCACTCTGACCTCGGCCTTCCCCTTGTTCGAATTTATCTTCCTGTAGTAGTCGATAATTTTTCTTTTCAAAATAGAGATGAGCCATGTTCGTTCGGTCGATTCCCCTTTAAAGTTATCTTTCGACTTTAGCCCAGCAAGGAATGTCTCCGAAATCAAATCTTGGGCTATTTCATGATCGTTTACACGAACGATAGTATAATTGTACAGATAGTCCGAATACTTGTCGATCCACAGACTTGGATTTATTTCGTTGATTGGCATGTGCGCTTTGTCGTAGTTTTTTTCAAAAATAACAAAGTTTGGCAAATCATTAACGCTGTATACCAAAAGCTAGCGAATATGTGATTTTTGTGAGGACACTTATTATGGCTTATTAAGTATGATTCGTACTTTCGGTAAAAATTTTAATTATGAAAACTTTACTTACCCTATGTCTATTAGTTTCGTTTCTTGGTCAAGCTCAGAATTTTGAAGGATTTCATGCCACTATGTCCCTTCAGGACGCCAAGGAACTTAAGAAAGATGTTCCTGCGCAGGTGGAAATCTTAAAAGAGTACCGTAATGAAGCCGTGGTTTATATGACTGAAGAAGCAAGTCACCTTTTACATGACAGGGTATTGGTTCATGGTCCTGGATATATCTTCATGCCTAGCTTAGAAGCCGCCATCGAAGCAGTAGAGCACCCTAGAAATCGAGCAAGAAATTCGTTACTGTCTTTTTCTATTACCGAAGATGTAGCTGTGGATGCTGCTATCAACGTAATTAATACCCAAAATATTGAGAACCATATCTTGGAATTAGAGGGATATGGTACGCGTTACCATACCATGGCTTCGGCTACCCAAGCTGCGGAGGACCTCAAGGTGAAATGGGAAGATATGGCGGCCTCTTATAGTCGCACGGATGTTAGCGTTAGATTATTTAATCATTCTGGAACTGGAATGCCTTCTGTGATCATGACCATAACAGGCGCGGAAATTCCTGAAGAATTTGTGGTTGTTGGTGGACATTTGGATTCCACATCAAGTCAAGGAAATGATGATGCTCCTGGAGCTGATGACGATGCCTCCGGAATTGCTACCATTACTGAAGCGGTTAGAGCACTTTTTGAAACCAACTTCGTGCCGAAAAGAACCATAGAAGTAATGGCTTATGCTGCCGAAGAAATTGGTTTGGTAGGTTCTAACGAAATTGCGACACAGTATGATAATAATAATGTAGATGTCATCGCGGTAGGACAATTCGATATGACCAATTATAATGGTTCTACCAATGATGTTTCTCTAATTACAGATTTCACAAGCGGGAATCTGAACCTTTTTATGATGAACCTAATGGATCATTATAATGCGTCGGGCGAACACGCCATTACCTATGCAACTTCTTTATGTAATTATGGCTGTTCCGACCACGCGAGCTGGACAGGGCGTGGTTATTGGTCTACGTTCCCGTTTGAGGCAAATTTCGGACAGCACAATGGCAGCATTCATACAGCGGGTGATGTATACAGTCTTTCTGGGACGGCAGTACACGCGACTAAGTTTGCCAAGTTATGTGCGGAATTCTTGATCGAGATTGCAAAGAGTGAAGGTTCTCTGGGAGTGCCCGATGTGTCGGTAAATACCACTTTGTTGGTCAATGTTAACCAAGGTGTACTTCAATATGATATTCAAGGATCAAGCCAGGAGTTTGATGCACTCCAAGTACACGATCTACAAGGTAAATTGGTATTGAACAAAGGAATTGAAACAAATCAAGGACAGATTGCTTTACCAGAAATGAGCACAGGTATCTATGTGGTGTCCCTTGCATCTGCACAGCAAAACTCTATTTCACAGAAAGTGCTTGTAAAGTAAATAACGAACTATTACTATAACAAGGTCTCTTTTGCTATAAAGAGGCCTTTTTTTCTGCTTGGATTTTGATGCATGCGTTTCTGTGCATCAAAAATTGAGTGAGATGTCTTTTCAAGAAAATACGATCGAACCAAGCTCCCAGCCAACCCCATGGAACCCGGTATTTCAGGATGTCGATCATAATGATTCGGTTTCCGCTTTTTTGGAATTCATGCTGGTGCACAAAATATGTAAAGTGTCCTTGTACCATAAGATCTGTAAACTGAAAGGGCCTTTCGAAAGAGACTATTTTGCTGGTATGGGTTAGGAAAAGCCCAAAATGTTTTCCTCTCCATGTTACCCAATCATCGAGGTTTAGGAGTCCTTGGGTTTTCCCCGATATTGCTTTTTCATGGGTGTCGACAGCTGCTGCCAAATGGAGGTCGACACTGCGCGAAAGATCGAAGACGGTTTCCAATCCTGCTGCTATTTCGGTGTGTAGTGTGATGGTAGTCATTACTTAGTAGCTGTGATGATGAAATAGCCAAAATCCTTCAGGTGCAATCCAGATATCAAGGAATAAAAGGAAGCTTTGAGGTTATTCCAGCTTTGCGGTTTTATGGGATTGCCTTTCCAAAGGTTTTTCAAAAGGAACCCTGTGATAGCAAATGGAACATGAAGGACCGAAGGAGCTACATGTAGGGAAACCTCTTCAATTTTCACCTTTTCAAACCCTATTTGCCTAAGGCGATCTTCTACATCGTTAATTATACCCAGTCCGTCGAGACTCCACCCTTTGCATAATCCATTGTACCCAAATCTGCTTCCGGGGCACAGTTGGGAGGGAGGTTTTTTCAGGAAGGCATCTGCTATGACCATTTTCTTTCCTTTTTTGAGTAAGCGATATCCTTCCCTCAAGGATTCCGAATTATGGCCAGAATGACACAAACTTTCAATTCCAATAACCCCATCCATGCTCTTAGAAGGAATCGAGGTTTGGGTGTAATCCTCTTCCAGTATGACCCCATTCTTACCCTTTAGCAGCTGATTGCCTTCCCTTATTTGAAACGGGGATAGGGTGACCCCGATCATGGAAAGTCGTGGATCTTTTTTCAAGAAATGGCGCATGGTTCCTCCCATACCACACCCCAGATCGGCTACGACCCTATGCCTTCCTATCAATTCAAGACGCTTATATATTTGGGAGTTCATTTCATTGAGCATGCTGTCTCTCCTAAAAGGATTGGTTTTTCCCCATCTGAAGTAGCCAAAGTGCATGTTGAGGTCTTTGCTCCAAAATTCGTAGTCCTCGGTAGCCTCGTCGTAGAATTTAATGATGTCTTGTCTAGAAGTTCTCGTTTCTTTTGTTTTTTTCTGAAGCGGAAGGGTGAGTGTTTTCATGGGATTCATTTTTTTAATAGGTTGTGAATCGTATTTTCTAAGGTGGGAAAATGGAAAGTAAAACCATGTTCCATCAATTTTTTTGGGATGACATTTCTGCTTTTCAAAATGAGCTCGGTTTCTGTTTTTATAATTCGAGCGCCTATTTCCAGGAGGGTTTTATTCATCGGAATTCCGAAGGGAATCTTAAGAACTTTCCGGATCGTTTTCATGAGTTCCGAATTTGTTGTCGGAGTAGGGGACACAATATTGATAACACCCGTTATATTTTCGTTTTTGATGATATACTCAACACTTCTAGCAAAGTCTTTCTCATGAATCCAACTCACTTTTTGCTGGCCGTCGCCCTGCTTGCCGCCAAATCCAATTTTGGTCAACTTGGTTATGGGAACAAAGGCACCGCCTCTTTTTCCTAAAACGATAGACGTTCGCAGGGCAATTTGCCTGATTTCTGGGTTGCTGAAAGAGAAAAATTCCCGTTCCCACGCTTTTGCTACATGTACAGAAAAACCCGTACCAATAACTCCATTTTCCTCATCCATCTCCTGATTGCGGGAATCTTCGTATATGGTTGCGGTGGAGGAGTTAATCCAAATTTTTGGTGGATTTTTACAGGTTTTCAATCCTTGACCAAGGATGTTAGTCGAGTCAATTCTTGAAGAAAGAATTGCTTCCTTGTTCTTATCATGATATCTGCAGTCAACAGATTTTCCGGTAAGATTAATGAGGGCATCGGCATTTTCAAGGTGATGCACCCAATTTCCCATGGTCTTTCCATCCCATTGGATATAGGTTGTATTTCCGGTGTTCTTTTTGGGTGTCCTAGAAAGGACCATAATGCTCTTAACCTTGCTCTTAAAATGGTCGATAAGGACGCTTCCTAAAAAACCTGTACCTCCTGCGATAATGATTTTATTCATGATACTGTAAATATTATGTGGTGAATGAATATGAGGGAATAGGTGAAAGCGAAAAAGCTTATGAGACCATTCATCATCCAGATTCCTTTTGTGTAATGTTTTCTGCTCGAAATTTCATCAAAGGAGTAGTTTTTCAATTGGAATGAGATTCTGCCAATCCAGTAGACTGCGATAAATCCTGTTAGTACCGTAGACAGATTGGAATGTTCTATCAGATCTGTGAATAGGAATAAGGACAGTATTCCGAAGAAAAAGTTGATTCCTTGAATGTAATAGCCATAGGTCTTGGCGATGGCTTCATTTAACGGGCTTAGGTTTTTTAAATCGGTAAACCAGTTTAGCACATTGTAGCGCACGAACGGATAAATGATAGCCGTTGTAATTTGACCCAAGCCCGCTGTTATAAGTAACCACTTTAGGATTTCCGTTTTCATAGTGTCTGTTTTTTATGTTCTATTTGAATCTGTTCCCATTTGGTCTGATACTCAATATGTAACAAAGGCACGAGTATCAGGAATGTGAAGAGGATTGGCCAACTGTACAACGACATTAGGGTAATGGGAAGGAAAAACCACGAAATACCGGAAATGATCAGAAGGGTTGAAAATAATTTGGGACGGTTCAATTGAACACTCAGTATTATGTTCGAAATGAAACTCATGATTCCCAAAACCCAACTTATACCGAATAGTATCGTTTCCCATTCCGAGATAAGGAAGCAAAGGATCAATGTCATATAACTTAGGATATAGCTAATGATGCCCAGTGGCTGTGTGTTCTTAAACTTCTTCATAACCTTTCGATTTAAGTTGATATGTGATGTATAGGAAGTAAAGGGATAGCACTCCTGAGAAGGGCCAGAAGAATACAAGAAAGAACGTATCAGGATATAGACACGTAAGTAATATGGTCAAGGAGGTTAGTATTCCATAGGTAACCAAATGTGTCTTTAATGTTTGGGTCAACATTTGAAAATACAGACAAATAGTAAGGAAACATATCAGTTGCAAACCACCAAGTAAAATTTGCGATAGAATACCACCCCATATGGTGATGTAAAGTACTAACGTAATGATGATTCCGATCAAATTAATTTTAAACATCTTTCTCATAATTTCTAAACTTTCAATAAATAATGAAATATAATTTTCAAAGAAAAGGGAGCAAATCTCCCCCAGGTTCTTACCTTGTTTGGGTTTCTATTTTAGAAACTTTACCAAGGTTTTGGTAACCCAATTCTGTTCTTGGTTAACCATTCGGTTCAACATGGCATCAGCTGTTTTTACAAACTCATGCATTTCCTTCGTTTTTTTAATGAGCTCTTGCGTTTTTTTGTTTCCATCATCCTCAATGCTGGATACCTCCTTAAATACGCGCATGGTCGGTTGTATTTCCCTTCGACTCCTTTCTTTTGCTATTGTTCGTGCCAATTC